>JASHVP010000027.1 GCA_030044475.1 Thermoplasmata archaeon
CGGCGCGTCTGCTCGACCTCGTGGGGAGCCGGATCGGCCGGTCGGACCGGCCGCCCACCGACCGTCCGGCGGCCGCCGGCCATCGACCCGCGCGCCGGGCGCGCCGCCCGCTCAGAAGGCGTTGACGACGAATCCAAGCAAGAATCCGAGCAGGATCCCGAAGTAGTAGATGCGCTGCTTGTGCAGCGACAGTTCCGCCGTGGCCTCGGGGCGGAACGCCACCTTCAGCATCGGCACGATGCAGTAGGCGATCGCCCCGATCGCGAGCGCGTCGAAGAAGATCTCGAGGTACGAGTTGACGAAGAAGAATCCGATGACCCCGCCGACGATCGTCGGCAGCCCGCCGATCAGGAAGAACCCGGCGAGCAATCCGAGCCCGACGGGGGCGCCCCCGAAGAACGGGGAGGCGATCGGGAATCCCTCGGTGACGTTCTGGAGGAAGAACCCCGTGAAGATGACGGAGACGAGCCCGATCTCCCCCAGGTACCAGGCGTTCCCGAAGACGAGGCCCTCCGTGAGGTTCTGGAACCCGATCGCCGCGGCAATCAGCGCGGCGGTCCCGACCGGACTGAGCCCCTTCCGCCCGCGCGCCGTGTAGTTCTCGAGGTAGAGCATGACCAGGTACGCCGCCGAGACTCCGGCGGCGAACGTGACGTCCGGCCAAAAGAGGGTCAGGTAGAGCGTGGACGAGCTCGTCAACAACGGGGCGACGTCGGAGAAGACGTCGGCCAGCAGGAAGACCAGGATCCCGATCGCGACCGCGTTGAGGAGGGCGACCCGGCTCATGGACAGGCGCCTCGCCCGGACGATGGGGAGGGAGAGGAAGATCGATAGTCCCATCGCGGTCGCGAGCACGACGAGCTCGACGAAGTTGTCCATCCGCCGGGGGCGGACCCGGCGAGTACTTAAGCGCGGCCGTGAACGCTCTCCCCATTGTATTCACAGCGTGAACAATCGGTGGGGACCTTCCGACGCGCGCGGGTTCCGGCGGGCGCGCGCGCCGCGTCCCTTAAGAAAGGGACCCGAATGCGCGCGCCCGAGGCAACCGATGGTCAAGCTCGCCGAGTGGCGCGGGAAGGAGATCTTCCGAAAGTACGGCATCCCGCTTCCGCCGGGCCGGGTCGTTCGGTCCCCGGAGGAGGCCGAAGCGGCGGCCCGTTCGGGCGAGGTCCCGCTGCCCTGCGTCGTGAAGGCCCAGGTCCTCGCCGGGGGGCGGGCGAAGGGCGGGGCGGTCCGATTCGCCAACACTCCCCCGGAGGTCCGAACCGCCGCGGCGGCGATCCTCGGACTCGAGTTCAAGGGCGAGAAGGTCCGCGAGCTGCTGCTCGAGGGGAAGCTGGCCATCGCCCGGGAGCTCTACGTGTCGATCACGCTCGACCGCAGCCTCCGCCTTCCGATCCTGATCACGAGCGAACAGGGAGGGGTGGAGATCGAGTCGGTCCCGGACGCCGCGATCGACCGCCAGCCGATCGACCCGTTCCCGGGACTCGCCGCGTACGAACGCCGGGCGGCCGCCCGGTCGCTCCGGCTCTCGGGGGGTCCGGCGAAGGCGCTCGACGGTCTGCTCCCGGCGCTCTGGCGGGCGTTCCAGGCGGAGGACGCCGAACTCGTGGAGATCAACCCGCTCGCGGTCGTCGGCGACGGGCTCGTCGCACTCGACGCGAAGGTGATCATCGAGGACGATGCGGCGTTCCGGCATCCGGAGTACGCCGAGATCCGCGACGACCGGACCCCGCTCGAGGAGATCGCCCGCGAGAAGGAGATCGCGTTCGTCCAGCTCGACGGGAACATTGGGGTCATCGCGAACGGCGCCGGGCTCACGATGGCGACGCTCGACGTGCTGAAGGAGTTCGGAGGCAACCCCGGCGTCTTCCTGGACCTCGGGGGGACCGACGACCCGAAGAAGGTCACCGAGGCGTTCCTGCTCATGGCGCAGGCGAAGCCGAAGGCGGTGTTCCTCAACATCTTCGGGGGGGTGACGCGGTGCGACACGGTCGCGCGGGGTCTCGTCGACGCGATGCGCCAGGTCCCCGATGCGGACCGCTTTCCCCTCGTCGCGCGAATCCGCGGGAACAACGAGAAGGAGGGGGTCGAGATCCTCCGGGCGGCCGGCATCACGTCGGTGCCGGATTTGAAGGCGTCCGCCCAAGCGGTCGTCGCCGCCGCCGGGGGTCCCGCATGACCGTGCTCGTCGACGCCGAGACGCGCGTCGTCGTGCAGGGGATCACCGGCCACCAGGGGACCGTGCACACGCGCCAGATGAAGGCGTTCGGGACCCAGGTCGTGGCCGGGGTCACCCCCGGGAAGGCCGGGACGGAGGTGGAGGGGGTCCCCGTCTTCGACTCCGTCCGGGACGCGGTCGGGCGTACGCGGGCGAACGCCGCCTGCATCTTCGTCCCCGCCCCGTACGCCAAGGACGCGCTCCTCGAGACCGTCGACGCGGGGATCCCGCTCGTCACGATCGTCACCGAACACATCCCGTTCCACGACATGTTGGTGATGTACCACTACGCCCGGTCCCGGGGCACGCGGATCATCGGCCCGAACTGTCCGGGGATCGCCGCGCCCGGCAAGGCCAAGGTCGGGATCATCCCGAACGTGGTCTTCCGCCCGGGCCGCGTCGGGGTCATCTCGCGCAGCGGGACGCTCACCTACGAGATCGTGAACGGCATCAAGGAGCACGGGCTGGGGCAGTCGACGTGCATCGGCCTCGGGGGCGACCCGGTCGTCGGGACGTCGTTCGTCGACGCGCTCCCGTTCTTCGAGAAGGACCCGGAGACGGACGTGCTGGTCCTCGTGGGGGAGATCGGAGGGACGGCCGAAGAGGACGCCGCGGAGTACATCCACGGGCACTTCTCGAAGCCGGTCGTGGCGTACATCGCGGGTCGCAGCGCCCCCCCCGGGAAGCGCATGGGGCACGCCGGGGCGATCATCACGCGGGGACGCGGGACTGCGGAGACGAAGCTCGCGGCTCTGCAGAAGGCCGGGGCGCGGGTGGCCCGATTCCCCTACGAGATCCCCGGCATGGTCGCCGAGATCGTCGCCGCGGGGTCCCCGCGATGAGCCCCGAGTCCTCGGGCGAGGGGTCGTCGCCCACGGACGCCTGCGTCGTCCCCGGCTGCGGGGCCGAGAGCGCCCGGCATCTCTCGCTCGCCGAAGCGCGCCGCGCGTTCCCCGACCTGCCCGAGAAGGGCCGGCGCGCTCCACTCTGCCGCGAGCATTACCGCGCCTGGAAGAAGGCGACCAAGGAAGCCCGCACCCTCGACCGGCTCGGTTGGTAACGCCCCCGAAGAGGGGAAGGGCGGCGCGGACCGCGACGCCGCCCTATTGCTTGCGCATCTTCTGGGCGCGCTTGCGTCGCCGCATGCGCTTCTTGCGCCACTTCCAGCGCATGTGCCCGCGCTTCTTCCAGACCCGCGAGGACCGTTTCATCGACTCCGCGTCCGACCGGGCGCGGGTAGGGTAGTCGGTTTATAACTCCTCCTCGGCGCGGCCCTCGGAGAGCGGCGGCTCGCCCGTCCCTTATGTACGGTGGGCCGCTCCGCCCCGCCGTGCTGGACGCGGCGGACCTCGAGGTGAACGTCCTCGAGTTCCGGCAGCGGGCGTTCCAGTTCGACCGTCTGGCCGAGGTCCACGGCACGGCGTACGCGGTGTTCTCGCGGACCGAGACGGAGAGCGAGAGTCAGTTCCGACCGAAGCTCCTCCACCTCAGGGTCGCCGCTCCCCACGCGTGGGTGGTCTACGACGGCCCGAACGACGTCCTGCGGATCGCGCGGGACGGCGCGACCGTGCCGCTCCACCGGGCCGAGCCGGTCGTGGAGGTCGGCGCCGAGCCCGCCGAGTTCGAAGAGGGATCGGTCCCGTGGCGCCGGGGCGTCTCGCCCGGCGGAGCGATCGTCTACGCGCCGGCGGAGTCCGCGGGCGACGTGCTCTCCCCTCCGGGCCTCACGGCCCTCGGGATCCCGTAGCCGAGCGCGACGGCCTCAGCTTCCGCCGCGGGGTCGCATCGCTCGCTCGACGACCGCCGCGATCAACCCGCCGACCAGAGGCGCGACCAGGAACAGCCAGTACTGCTGGAGCGCCCAGTGATCCCCGGCAAACCCGTACGACAGAAGGGCGGGCGCAAGGCTCCGGGCCGGGTTCACGGAGGCGCCATCGATCGGGATCGCCACGAGGTTGGTCATCGCCAGGGTGAGCGCGATCCCGACGGGCGCGAGGTTCTTCGC
>JASHVP010000028.1 GCA_030044475.1 Thermoplasmata archaeon
GACCGGCCGGCGCGGCTCTTATCTTCCCCGTCCGGTCGACCGGTTGTGCCCTCCCGTGCTCGGTCGCCGGCGCCGCGCAAGACGATCTTTGACCCGGTCCACGGCCCGATCACCCTCGACGGGGCGTGCCTGGCCCTGATCGCCACGCCGGAGTTCCAGCGGCTGTGGGGGATCCGGCAGACCGGGTTCGCCCACCTCGTGTTTCCCGGCGCCAACCACACGCGGCTCGAGCACTCCCTCGGGACGTACTGGGTCGCCCGCGAGATGGCGGCTCGGGTCGGTCTCCCGGCGGGCGACGCCGACCTTCTGACGACGGGCGCGCTGCTCCACGACCTGGGCCACGCCCCGTTCTCGCACACCCTGGACGCTCCGATGCGGGAGGTGCTCGGGTTCGACCACGAGGGACTCTCGCGGGCGCGGATCCTCGGTCGCGACCCCGCATGGCCGGCGGACCGGGTCCGGGTGCCGCACGTGCTCGAGGACGCCGGGCTGCGGCCGCCGGAGGTGGCCGAACTCGTCGACCCCGCGGTCTCCGGACGCGGCCGTGCGCTGTTGCGGGAATTGCTCCACGGGGCGGTGGACGCGGACCGCGTCGACTACTTGCAGCGGGACGCGCACTACACGGGGGTCGCCCACGGGGCGGTCGACGCCGTCCGGCTGCTCGACACCCTGCGGTCCGACCGCGGCCGGGTCGTCTTCGCCGAGAAGGGCCGGAGCGCGGTGGAAGGGCTGCTCGTCGGCCGCGCCCTGATGTACGCGACCGTCTACTATCACAAGACCGTCCGAGCGGCCGAGACGATGGCCCAGGCGGCGGTCGAGCGGCTGCCGGGGTACCCGGACGCCGCCCGGGACCTGCTCGCGCTCACCGACGGGGACCTGCTCGCGCGGCTCCGGGCCGCGGGCGGCCGGAGTGCTTCGCTGACGGACGAGTTGCTCGAGCGTCGCCTCTACAAGCGGGTCCATGGGTTCCGGTCGCTGGCCGGCTCCGCGCGGGAGCGGTGGCGACGGCTCCTGCGCCGGCCGGCGGAGCGTCGGGCCCTCGAGGACCGGATCGCGTCCGACGTCGGAGCCCGGCCGGGGTCGGTCCTGATCGACCTCGGCGGGCTGGAGCCGCGGGGGGAACCGGCGGAGGACTGGGCCCGGATCGGCCTCGAGGTCGACGGACGGGTCGAGTACCCGTTCCGCGCGCCCGGACCGTGGGCCGAGCTGGCCGCCCGGCCGCCCGCCGATTGGGCCGTGACGGTCTACGCGGAGCCGCGGCGCCGCGAGGCGACGGCGCGGTGGTTCGCCCGGGATCGCCGCGGGACTCCGTGACGCGGACGAGGCGCCGCTAGCCGAGGACGATCCCCTGCGGGGTGATGGCGAACGGGCGGCGCTCGGGGTCGTGGGCCGCGCCCCGCATCCGGACGATCTTGACCTGCCGGATCGACCGGTCCCCGATCCACTTCCGGGTCAGGAGGATCTCCCCGCGGGTCAGGATCTCCTCCGGCGTCAGGACGCCGGGGTCGGGCGGACTCGCGGTGATCAGGGTCGTCGGCCCCGACTCCGAGAGGAATCGGAGCAACGACTGGACCTCGGTCCGCTCGGCCTGGGGGTCGGTCGACGACTTGACCGCGAACCGTCGGATCGAGGTCATCGAGTCGACCAGGACGCGCCGGAACGGGATCCCGGACATCTGCTGACGGAGCTTCAGCTGGATCGACTGGATCGAGATGTCCTCGACGTCGGTCGGACGCTTCGCTTCCTGCGTCAGATCGCGCATCGTCTTCAGGTCGGTCATCGTCCGGATCTCCTGGACCGCGGCGGTCCGCTTGAACGCCCGCGTGCCCGGGTTGGCGTCCAACGTCTTCACGGCCGACAGGTCCCAGCCGAACGCCGCGACGTTCTCCAGGATCTCGGACGGCGGCTCGTCGACGGCGACCAGGAGGACGTCCTCCCCGCGACGCAGTCCCTCGAGGAGGAAGGTGAGCCCGAGGAGGCTCTTGCCGCTGCCGGTGCCCCCGGTGACGAGGTACGGCCGCCCCTCGATCAGCCCCCCGCCGAGCATCCGGTCGAGCCCGGGGATCCCCGTCGCCACGCGGTGCTCCGCGAGCGGGTCGACCCAGCTCATCCGCCCTCCGACTTCGGCGGGTCCGAGGCGGGGGGCGGTTCCCCGGCCGCGCCGAAGACCCCGGGGGGAATCGCCTCCGCGGTCGCCGCCACCACCGGGGGAGCCTTGCGCTTCCGCGGGGCGCGTCGCTTCGGCTTCGGGGGAGCGGGCTCAGCGGCGGGGGCCGGGGCGAGCGGGGCGAACGCGTCGGAGACGACCGGCCCGGGGGTCGTCGGCGGTTCCGCCGGGGGAGTCGGGGGAACGGGAGGGGTCATGCCGGGCTCTGCGACCGGCGGCGCGGCGGCCTTCTTGCGCGGGGTCGACGTCCGGCGTCGCTTCTTCGAGACCGAGGCGGGCGGGGCCTCCGCGCTCGGCGGGGCTCCGGAGGACGGGGCCGAAGCGGCCGTCGCCGC
>JASHVP010000029.1 GCA_030044475.1 Thermoplasmata archaeon
GCGAACCAGCCTCTCGGGGCTCACTCGGACAACTCGATGCCGCTGGGCGGACCGCGCGAGCTTCGCGTCGTCGGGCCGGAAGTCGGTGCACCAGTCGTAGACGTACTCGAGGGGGGCGTGGACGATCTTCGAGAGTCTCCCGATCTGCGTCGCGTAGACGCGTCGACCGTGCTCGGGCATGAGATGTTCCGTAGTCCGGAAGGATCGACGGTTGATAGTCCTTGAACCGGGGGCACGCTCTCCGCCCCTTCTCCCGGTGGCCCTGGCGCGCGGGGCGCCGCAAAGAGGTATGAGCGGTACTCCCGGTCGACCGCCGACTGGGCGACCTTCCTCGGGTACTCATCCGGCGAGCGGGGCCGGAGGATGTGCCCCTCATCACCGATTTGCTGGCGGAGGGGTCGGACCGGATGGCGGAACTCGGTCTCGGGCGGCCCTGGCCGGTGCCGTTCCCGCGAGAGCGGATCCTAGCGCCGATCGAGGCGGGCGTGGCGTTCCGGGTCGACCTCCCGCCGGAGTCGCCCATCGGGGCGTTCCTGCTGACCTGGGAGGCCGACCCGTACTGGACCGGGACGGTCGCCCACGAGGCCGGGTACCTCCATCGGCTCACCCTCCGGCGTCGGATGGCGGGGCAGCGCGTCGCGGAGCAGGTCGTCGCGTGGGCCATCGAGCAAGTGAAGGCGGCCCATCGGGGATACCTGCGCTTGGACTGCCTCGCTGGCGCGCACCGACTTCGACGGTACTACGAGTCCTTCGGCTTCCGGTACGTGACCAACGCCACGGTGCGCGGCTTCGACTTGGCGCTCTACGAACTGGACCTCCGATCGCTCGAAACAGATACGTCGACCCTCACGTCATCGGCGGAGCCGTCTTCTGACGGGTAGCCCCACTGGCGCCCCCTCGCCCGCTCCCGTCCCGCGGACCGACCGGCCGACGACGGTCTCGTTCGCGCCGGTCGCCGGCGACGCGGCCCTCCAGTGGGAGACCTCCGATCTTCTGGGGTTCGCACGGCGGTTCCTCGTCGGCGCCGGGGGGGTACGGCCGCTTCCACCGATGGACGGGGGCGTTCTCGCCCACCCTCCCGGATCCCGGCGGTGCCGAGCGAGAGACGCGGCAGTGAACGACCGACGCCCGGCCGTCGGGACGGCCCGAAGATTCGAAGGGCTCGTGTGATAACGTCCGCGGACGTCCCAGCCCCCAGCCGCCGGAGGGGGCCCCTGGAGCCGGTCGAACCGTGGAGCGAGGCCCGCCTCTGGGCCGCGTTCGACGCGTGGAGGTGGGTGCCCCCCTCGGCCCGGCACCTACGGACGAAGGAGTACGAGCTCACCGTGGTCCCCGGGGCGCCCGAGCTCTCCTATGTCTACGGATTCCACGTCCCGTCGCCCGCCCGCGTCGATGCGGTCCTCGACCGGCTCCGAGAGCACGTGACGTCGCTCGGCGGGTCGGGAGCCAAGGTGCAGGTCACCTCGCGGACGCTCCCCCGGGACCTGGGACCCCGTTTGCTCCAGCGGAACTACGAACCGGCGGCCCCCGCGGAAGTGCTGTCGTGGGAGCTTCGGACCCCGGACGGTACCGTTCGGATCCCCCCGATCGGACCGGCCGAGGGGGTGCAGGTCCGGGAGGCGCGGACCGACGCGGAGTTCGACGAATTCCACGCCCTCGGGGTCCCGATCTTCGGGGAACCGACGCCCCCGGCACCGACCCTCGAGGCGTTCCGACGCGACTTCTGGGACCAGCTCGCCCGGACCGGCCACTCGGGCCGCTATCTCGCGCACCTGGACGATCGCGCCGTCGGACGGGCCGGGGCCGAGCTGGTGGACGGGGTCGCTCGCTTCTGGGGCACGGGCGTCCTCGAGTCGTATCGACGTCGCGGGATCTACGGTCGGTTGGTGGAGGCCCGCCTCCGGGACGGAGCCGTCCAGGGAGCGACCCTGGCGCTCGTGACCGCCCGGATCGGCACCTCGGGGCCGATCTTGAAGCGGCTCGGATTCCGCACGCTGGGGTCGGTCCAGATGTACCAAGGGCGCTGGTGAGCTCCTAGGTCCGACGTCCCGGGGCCGGGCGTGCCCCCCGCATCTTCGGCCGACCGGCCGGACGAGCCCTCCTCGGGGCGGTTCTCGCGGGAGAAGCCGCTCCGATCGAGTGGGAGGCGAGGTCGACCGACACCTCGTCCGCGGGTTGCGAGGCGGCCGGAGACGCCCCCACCTGATGGAACTCGATGCGGAGGGTCGACGCATCGACGCGGACCCGGAGATACCCGTAGTCCTGGTCGTCGTGCCGGTCGAGTACCAGACCCCGGGCGTCGACGACGGGCTTCGGATCCAAGTAGGAGACATCCGCGCCATTGGCGGGCTCCTCGGCCGTCGACCCGAGTTTCGACCGGACCAGCGCGTCGATCCCGTGTCCTCCGTCCCCGCAGACGACGAACGGGACCTGGTACGTCGCACCCGAGAAGAAAACGGTCCGCGTGTAGCGCTGGTAGTTGTGGGCGTGACCCGAGAGGATGGCGTGAGGGTAGACTCCTTGCTCCTGGCAGATCGCGTCGATCTGGGCGAGCATCGCGGGGCTTCCTCCGTGGACGCCGCCCGCGCCGGGAGCGGAGGCCGGGGGGGCGTAGTTGAACGGCGGGTGATGCACGGTGAGCAGGAGGGCGCCGGGGAACCCCTCGCTCTTGGCGCGAGCGAGCTGAGCGGCGAGGAAGTCGAGCTGGTAGTCGGGGACGGTCGCCCACCTCCCGTTCTCGCTCGAGATGACCCCGGGGTCCTCGAGGGCGTTGCTGAACAGGCCGAGGACGCGGACGAACGGGGCGTCCAGCGCGAAGTAGACGCCCGGCTGGGTCATCGCGGTCCGGTGCAGCGATCCGGCCTCCGCCGTGACGACCGGCTCGGTCGCGCAGAAGTTCTGCTGGAACGTGACCAAAGGAGCCGCGCTGGCCGGAGTGTCCGGCAGTCGGAAGGAGTCGTGGTTCCCCGGGATGGCGAAGATCGGCCCCGGATAGTTGCGGTACGGGTCGTAGAACTCGTCGAAGTAGTACTCCGCCTGCCCGAAGTCGTAGACGACGTCCCCGAGAAGGTAGAGGAAGTTCGGCCGGTCGGTCGGCGGGGAGGTCTGGCAGTCGTTCGCGATCTGGTCCGACACCCGGATCTCGCCCGGGTACTTGGCCGCCGTCGAGGCCCCGATGTCGCCCACCATGTGGAAGACGATCTGGCCGGCGGAGCGGATCGTCTGGACGACGTCCGGACCGTGGGGCCCCCAGGCGCTCGCGAGCGAGTAGAGCCCGTTCGACGGAACTCGCGAGATCGGGAAGCCGACGACGTCGAGGTAGAGCAGCTGCTGGATCTTGGCGTACAGCTCCGAGTCGGACGGGTGGGGGACCGAGAATCGCGTGGGGTCGGGCGTCGGTCGGCCCTCGTTGAACGTCGGTTCGTCGAAGAGGGGTTGCGGGAGCGGGAACGCTCGTCCTCGCGGCATCGTCGGGCTCCTCGGAGAGGTCGTCCGGAGCGGCC
>JASHVP010000030.1 GCA_030044475.1 Thermoplasmata archaeon
CCGCTGGTTCGACACGGCGGAGGTGTACGGCAACGGGCGGTCCGAGCGCGTGCTCGGGGACGTCCTGCGCCGCACCGCGAACGGCGCGCCCGACGCCTTCCTCGTCACCAAGGTCTCCTGGGAGCACCTCCGACCGGCGCAGGTCCGCGCGAGCCTCGTGAACAGCCTCGAGCGGCTCGCCCGCGACACGGTCGACCTCTACCTCGTGCACGCCCCCGACCCCCACGTTCCGCTCGCCGAGACGATGGGGGCGCTCGAGTCGCTCTGGAAGGAGCGGAAGGTCGGCGCGGTGGGCGTCTCGAATTTCGGGGTCGAGGAGCTCGAGGAGGCGAGCCGCCACCTCGCCGAGGCGCGGATCGTCGTCAACCAGGTCCGGTACAACCTGTTCGACCGCGAGGACGCCGACCCCGTCCGCGAGTACTGCGAGCGGCAGGGGATCCTGCTCGAGGCGTACACCCCGCTCGCCCGCGGTCTGCTGCAGGGACGGTACCTCGACGGCCACGGGGTACCGGCCGAGGTCCGACGCTTCACGAACCGCCTCTTCGAACCGGACCGCCTGCCGGACGTCGTCGCGCGCGCGCGACGGCTGCGCGACCTCGCCACCGAGGCGGGCGTCCCGCTCGCGTCGATCGCGCTGCACTGGCTCCGCTCGCGGGGAGCCGTCCCGCTCGTCGGGGCGAGCCGCCCCGAGCAGGTCGAGGCGAACCTGGCCGCGTGGTCGGTGCGTCCCTCCGAGGAGGTCCTGCGGAGGGCCGACGCGATCGCGTGGGGGGACGGTGCCTAGGCTCGTCGCCCTCGACATGGATGGGACGCTCGTCGACGTCGCGAGCTCGTGGGCGGCCGTCCACGCCCACTACGGGGACCACAACGCCGACGGACTGCGGCGATTCCTCGCGAACGAGATCGACGACGAGGAGTTCATCCGGACCGACGTCCGGATCTGGCGCAAGCACTCGCCGGAGATCTCGGCGGAGGAGATCGAGCGGATCCTCGACCGCGTCCCGTTGATGCCGGGGGCGCGGACGCTCGTCGACGGACTCCGCCGGCGCGGGGCCCGGACCGCGATCGTCAGCGGGGGGATCGACCTGTTGGCGCATCGCGTCGGCCGGGAGCTCGGGATCGACGTGGTGCTCGCGAACGGCTTCCGCGTGACGGCCGACGGACGGCTCACCGGGGAGGGGATCGTCCGCGTCCCGATCCACGAGAAGGAGGCGACCCTGGCGGCCCTCCAGCGCCAGCTCCGGGTGACCCCCGCCGAGACGGCCAGCGTCGGGAACTCCGAGATCGACGTCGGACTGTTCCGCCGCAGCCGGGTCGGGATCGCCTTCCTGCCCGAGGACGAGGAGGTCCGCCGGGCGGCGACGTCGGTCGTGACCGAGCGGGACCTCGGCTCCGTCCTGCCGCTCCTCGACGAGTTCCTCGGCTGAGCGCCGGGAAGCCTTATCCCCCGCGAGCCGGTCCCCGCGCCTCCGATGCTCTCCTACGACCAGCTGCTCGAACGCGCGCGGGCGAAGCTCCCTCCGGTGCAGACCGGGGGCGAGCGGTTCCAGGTCCCGGAGCCGGACGTCATGTCCGACGGCAAGAACACGGTCATCCGCAACTTCCAGGAGATCGCGGGCGTCCTGCGGCGCGAACCGGCCCACGTCATCGGCTTCCTGGCGAAGGAGCTCGGCTGCCCGGGCGTCCTCGACCTCCCGCGGGGGGTGTTGAAGTCCCGCCTCGCCAAGGAGCAGATCGCCCAGCGGATCCGCGACTACACCCAGAAGTACGTGATCTGCTCGGAGTGCAAGCGCCCGGACACGCACCTCCAGAAGGAGGGCCGCCTGACGCTCCTCGTCTGCGAGGCGTGCGGCGCGCAGCGGCCGGTCACCATGCGACGGGTCGTGACGCCCGAGAAGCCGAAGGCCCCCGTCGTGGTCGGGGAGGTCTACCGCCTCGTCATCGAGGACGTCGGCCGACGGGGCGACGGCGTCGCGAAGAAGGAAGGGTTCGTCATCTTCGTCACCGGGGCGAACCAGCGCGGGGCGACGATCAACGCGAAGGTGACCAAGGTCCTCGGCAACAACGCGTACGCGGTCGTCGAGCCGTAGGCCGATGCGGAACGTCCGCTGGGCCGGTCTCCTCGGGCTCTATGTGGGGGCCCAGGTCGTCGGCCTGGCGCTCTCCGCGCCGTTCCACAGCGCCGGGCTCTCCTCGACGTCGAACCCCCAGAGCCCGACGGCGCCGCTGTTCATCATCGCGCTGATCGTCATCGCCCCCCTGGGGATCCTGTTCCTCGCCCGGAAGCAGGGCGGTCTCGCCGCGCTCCGCCAGCTGATCCTGATCGCGATCTCGGGCGCCCTCTATTTCACGCTCTACGCGACCTTCTCGCTCGCGCCTCCGGGCCTGATCCTGCTGCCCCCGTACTCCGCGGAGATCGTCGCCGACCCGGCCCTCCTCTTCGCCGCGATGGCCGCGGCCGGAGCGTACCTCGCGCTCCTGATGGAGCCGCAGTGGTACGTCGTCGACCTGGTCGGGTTCGTGGCCGGCGGGTCGCTGATCGCGCTGCTCGGGATCTCGTTCGCGATCCTGCCCGCGTTCATCCTCCTCGGGGCGCTGATGGTCTACGACGCGATCGCCGTCTACCGGACGAAGCACATGGTGTCGCTCGCCGAGGTCGTCACGGAGATGAAGCTCCCGATCCTGATGGTGATGCCCGACTCCGCCGGGTACGATTACGCGCACGCGCCGACCCTGAAGGAGCAGCGCGCCCAGCCGGTCGAGTCGCGGACGGCGATGTTCATGGGGCTCGGGGACGTGGTCATCCCCGGGACGTTGGTCGTCTCGGCGTTCATCTGGCTCCCGGCCGTGCCGGGCGCGCTCGGCGTCGGGACGAACCTCTGGGTCGCCCTCGGGGCGCTGCTCGGCTCGCTGGCCGGCTACGGGGTCCTGATGCGGCTGGTCCTGGGTGGGAATCCGCAGGCCGGCCTGCCCCTCCTCAACGGCGGGGCCCTGGTCGGGTACGCGGTCGCGTACGTGCTCGTCTTCCACTCGCTCTCGCTCGGCCTGACGGGAGCGCTTTAACCCCGTCGGACTCGCCGGGGGGATGCCCCGCCGGGTCGAGGACGTCCGCGTCGACGACGCGCCGACGCTCGACGCGTTCGTCCGCCGCCTCGGCGCCGGGGGCGGGTTCACGGCCAAGGACGTCGCGGACGGCGTCGACCTCCTCGTCCGCATCCTCGGCGACCGCGACATGACGACGTTCCTGTCGTTCCCCGCCGACCTCGTCGCGACCGGGACGCGGGGGGTGCTGGCAACGCTCGTCCGCGAGGGGTACGTCGAGGCCGTGATCACGACCTGCGGCACGCTCGACCACGACTTCGCGCGGGCGTTCCGCCCGTACCATCACGGCGCCTGGGAGCTCGACGACGCCGACCTGCACCGACGCCACCTCTACCGGCTCGGCAACCTCGTCATTCCCGAGGCGAACTACGGGGCGATCCTCGAGCGGAAGATGCGCCCGATCCTGGCCCGGCTCTGGGCGGACGGGACTCGGTCGCTCTCGTCCGTCACGCTCGCCCGGGCGATCGGGCAGGCGATCCCCGCCACCGCCCGTTCGAGCATCCTCCGGGCGGCGTACGACCGGGACGTCCCGGTCTTCGTTCCCGGGATCACCGACGGAGCCGTCGGCTCCCAGGTCTGGCTGTTCTGGCAGGACCACCGGGGGCTCTCCTTCGACCTCCTCGGCGACGAGCAACGGCTGTCGGACCTCGTGTACGGGGCGAAGCGATCGGGGGCCGTGATGCTGGGCGGCGGGATCTCGAAGCACCACACGATCTGGTGGAACCAGTTCCGGGGCGGGCTCGACGCCGCGCTCTATCTGACGACCGCGATGGAGCACGACGGCAGCCTCTCCGGGGCGCGGACCCGCGAAGCCGTCTCGTGGGGGAAGGTCAAGCCGACCGCCCGTCACCTGACCGTCGACGGCGACGCGACCGTCCTGGTCCCGCTGATGGTCGGCGCCGCTCTCGAACGCCTGCGGCATTCCCGTCCGTAACCTTATCTGGCGAACGACGGTCCGCACCGACCGTCCGCGGGCCCGTAGCTCAGCTCGGTAGAGCAGGCGGCTCTTAACCGCAAGGTCAGGGGTTCGAATCCCCTCGGGCCCGGGACACTCTCCTTACCGGACCCATGCGACGGCCTTCCCCATCCTGAGGGAGGGGCCGTGCTCGACCCTCGGGGAACCAACGGCCGAGCATCCTCGGATGCCCACCACCCGCGTGAGGGTCTGACCTCCACTCCTGGCAAGAACGAGGAGAAGCGGATGACTACGACGCGGGATCCAGCGACATGAGACTCACGATAAGGCCGGTCGTCGGAAAAACTCGAGAAAGACAGATTCCTCGGGCGGTGTTCTCCACGTCGTTCCGTGCTACCCAGGCAAAGTTTCGGTAAAAACTGGGCCGTCCGACGCAGCGGTCAAGTATAAAGTTGCCATCAGAGTCCGATCGCAGCACCGAGGCGGCCCCACGAATCGCGAGCAGACCTGGCGGTCACTCTTCAGGTGTGCGTTCAGTGCGATTCGACTAGCTTGCGCAAGCCCCGGCGACGTTCTCGCCGTGCTTCCGCTCGGCGCACTTGCAGAAGGCGGGGAACCTACATCGCCGGTTCTTAGTACATGCGCGCTTGCCGTTCTAGCGATCCGGGCTGACTTGGTGCGTATCTGTGAGTGCCGGGCAACCACCAGGCGAGATCCGGGGAAACCTTCAGAGGCGCCTTGACGTGGAGAAGACCGGACAAGGGGTGAGCCGGTCTACGCTCGACTACGGTCCGCGACCGAC
>JASHVP010000031.1 GCA_030044475.1 Thermoplasmata archaeon
CGTACAGGTGCTGGAGGGCGGCCGCGGAGATCTCCCTCGCCGCCGTCCGCCACCGGTCGGGGTCCTTCCCGATCTCGGAGGCGATCCGGGCCGCTCGCTCCAGCGCGTGGGCGACCGACGCGGTCGAGTAGGTGTGGATCCCCATCCGCTCCTCCCAGAGGTCGAAGCTCGGGGCGGGGAGCCCGGTGGCGGGGTCCCGGAACTGGGTCAGAAAGTTCGCAGCCCCCTTGACGAGGGGCCACAGGTCGACGAGGACGTCCGGGTCGTTCCCGCGCTTGAAGTGGTGCCAGGCGGCCGCGATGACGGTCGCCGTCTGGTCGATCTGCAGGAACGGGGGCGGGTGCCAGGTGCTCCCGATCGCGCCGTCGGGGAAGTGCCGGTGGAAGAACGACCCGTCCGGGTTCTGGCACTCCAGGGCGAACTCGAGGAACCGGGAGGCGTTCTCGTAGAGCCCGGCCTCGTCCATCGCCTTCGAGATGTAGCCGCCGTCGCGCCACCAGCAGTAGTTGTAGGTGTCGCCCGTCCGCGCGAGGGAGCGCGTGTCGGGTGAGGCGATGATCGCGCCGTTCGTCCCGATCGAGTGCCGGAGGAGCAGGACGCTCGCCTGGTAGACCCCCCGCCCCTTGGTCGAGAGCCCCTTCGGCGGGTTCGGGAGCCGGCGCTGGACCCACGTCGACCAGAACGCCTCCGACTCGCGCACGAAACGCGGGGGTCCGCCGTCCTGGACGTACGAGCGGACCTGGTGGACGCCCGGGAGGCTCCGTCCGGCGGCCATGAACAGGGCGACCTGGGCATCCCGGTCGGGGACCGCCTCGAGGTCCCACTCCATCACGCTGTCGGCCGCGCCGTGGGCGACCGGGCGGCCCTCGAGCCGTCCGTCCTCGGCGTCGACGTACGTCCCCCGCAGCCCCTTCAGCGTGTGCTCCCCGCACACCGCCCGGGTGATCGGCGGGTCCGAGAAGAACTCGAAGAAGTAGCCGCGCTTGTAGTGCACGAGCGACGGACCGGCCGGGTCGACGTACGCCGTGTCCTGGTACATCGATTCCGCGATCTGGAACGCGTGGTACGCGAACAGGCGGAGCGGGCGGGGCGGGTCGGCGCGGACCCGAAAGACCCGGGCGACCAGGTCGTGGTTCGGATGCACGTGGTCCCGGACGACGAGCTGGACGCCGTGCCCCGTCCAGACCGACTCGGGGAGCCGTCCGACCCCGTACGGAGCCTGCGAGATGTCGTACCCGTTCCCGCGCCGCAGCCAGGCGAACCGCGACGCGCCGACGTCGAAGAGGCCGACCCGGGCCTCGCGCAGATGCTGGAATTGGCCGGGGTAGGGGTAGGTGAGCTCGCTCCAGTCCCCGTTCTCGTTGACGGTGAGGAGCAAGCGGCCGTTTCCGGTGACCTGCGTGATCATCGCGAGCGGGACCCCCCCCGGGAGCGCCGCGCCGGACGCCTCGCCGACCGCACCGACCCTCTCGGGAGAGCCGACGGTTTTAACGGTTCGGTTCGACTCGCGGCTCCGGGCCGAGACTCCCCCCGTCGCGACCACCCCCAGTCCTTAAGAATGAGTGAGGATTCATTCATCCTGAAGCGTCGATGCCCCGGTCAAAGGTCGCCAACCGAGAGGTCAAGGAGCGGCAGCGGGCGAACCTGCTCGCCGCCGCGCGGCGCCTGATCGTTCGGGGGCAGACCCCGATCACGATGGAAGCGCTGGCGGGGGAGGCCGGGGTGAGCCAGGGCCTGGCCTACCGGTACTTCCCGAGCAAGGACGCCCTCTTTCGGGCGGTGATGGAGGACATGCTGCGGACCACCGAGGCGTGGGCCGTCCCCCCGGACGTCCTGGCGCTCCCTCCCCGCGCCCGCATCGAGCGGATGGTGGTCGCGATGCTCGAGCGACGCCAGGCGAACCCCGAGTTCTTCCGGTTCTTCTTCCGGTCGCTCTCCGACGGATCCCTGCCGAGCGACCTCCGGGCCCGGGCCCAGGACCGGGTCCGCGTCCTCCGCGAGCGGCTGCGCGACCTCGTCGTGGCGGCCCAGGCCGCGGGCGAGATCACGGCCGGCGACCCGGACGAGCTCGTGGTGGCAATGGTCGCCTGCATCGAGGGGCTCTGGCGCCAGATGAGCCGCGACGCGCGCGGAGGCCGCCCGAGCGTGCTGCCCCGACCCGAGATCGTGCTGCGGCTGCTCGGTCCGACCCCCACAACTTCATCCCCTGCCCGCGCTACGCGGCCCGGCGCCCCACGGGCGGGCGCCGCCTGACCCGGAGGAATCCCGATGGCCCCCTCTCTCGAAGCACGAGCGCTGACGCGGCGATTCGGCACGTACGCCGCCGTCGACAACCTCAGCCTCCGCGTCGACGGCGCGAAGTGCGTCGGATTCCTCGGCCCGAACGGCGCGGGCAAGACCACGACCTTGAAGATGTTCACGAACCTGATCTTCCCGACCCAGGGAGAGGCGTTCGTCAACGGGATCTCGGTCGCGGAGGACCGGAAGCGGGCCCTCTCCTCCTGCGGCGCGCTGATCGAGACGCCCGAAATCTATCCGTCGCTGACCCCCCGCGAGGCGCTCGAGCTCGCCGGGGCGCTCCGGGGCATGGCCTCCGCGGACATCCGCGACCGGACCCGGGTCGTCCTCGAGCAGGTCAAGATGACCGAGTGGAGCGACCAGAAGGTCGGGAAGTTCTCGAAGGGGATGAAGCAGCGGGTGAACATCGCGATCACCCTCCTCTCGGACCCGGAGGTCGTGCTGCTCGACGAGCCGAGCACGGGCCTCGACCCCCGCGGCATGGCGGAGGTCCGGTCGATCATCCGCGGGTTGAAGGGGGAGGGTCGTCTCGTCTTCTTCTCCAGCCACATCCTGAGCGAGGTCGTCGACGTCTGCGATGACGTGGCGCTCCTGAACCGGGGCAAGCTCCTCTTCTACGACACCCTCGCGAACGTGACGGCGAACCTCTCGGGCGGCGCGACGAGCGTCGACGCGAGCTTCGTCGCCCCGGTCGGCGACGTCGACGTCCAGGGGAAGATCGCGACCCTCGGGGACGTCGCCTCGGTCTCCCGGTTGGACGAGCGCCGGCTCTCGGTGGCGATCAAGGGCGGTCCGGACGCGCGCGCCCGGGTGCTGAAGCAGCTCGCGGACCTGCCGTTCGGCCTCGTCGGCTTCCACGAGTCCCGGAGCGCCCTCGAGGAGGTCTACCTCCGCGAGATCCAGACGGGGGAGGCATGAGCGCCGCCGCGGCCCCCGGCACCGCCGTCCGGCGGGACGGCGCCATCGGTTCGGTGCCCGGCTCGTGGACCCAGACGTTCCTCATGTCGAGGTACCAGTTCCGCGACTACCTCCGCTCGCAGCGGTTCCTCCTGATGATGGGGATCGTGGCGGCGATCAGCGCGATCCTCCTCACGCTCGTCGGCTACTACCGCCCCGCCGGCCTCGTCGGGTCCGCGAAGGCGTTCTACGCGAGCCTCTGGATCGAGGGGACCGAGGTCCTGATCGTCTTCGCCGGCATCATCTTCGGGGGCGACGCGATCGCGGGGGAGTTCCAGAACCGGACCGGCTACTTCCTGATGGGCCAGCCGATCAAGCGCTGGAGCGTCTACGCCGGCAAGTACCTCGCCGCGTTCGCGGCCGCGCTCGTCACGATCGCCGTCTACCTCGTGGTCCTCGTGCTGGCCGGCGCGTACTTCCTCGGGAGCGGCGCGTTCCCGCCCGGCCTCTTCGCGGCGTTCGCGATCGCCGTCCTCTACCTGGCGGCGTTGCTCGGCACGACGTTCCTGTTCAGCTCGCTGTTCAAGACGAGCATGTACGGGGTGATCGTCGTCGCGATCATGTTCCTGTTCGGGTTCAGCCTGATCGAGGGGGTCATCGAGGGGCTGGTCGGGATCACCCCGTGGTTCATCATCACCTGGGCGAACGTCACGATCGCCTACCCGATCACCAACGTTCCGGCCCACGCCGGGGCGCGCCTCGGCCTGATCGTCCAGTACCCGACGTACGCGCAGGGCCTCTCCGTGATGTTCGCGTACTTCCTCGGGACGACGATCGCCGGGCTCCTCCTCTTCGACCGCGAGGAGTTCACGTAGGCCCGGGCCGTCGGGCCCCCCGCGCTCACTTCAGGATCGGGACCCCGAGCTTCTCGAGCGCGCGCCGGCGCAGGTCGCTCAGCGCGTTCATGTAGTTCGCGTAGGCGTCGAACGGGCTCTCGTAGCTCGAGAAGTACTGGTGGACGCCCTGGTCGGCGCCGTGGCCGGAGACGTACATGTAGTAGAAGTGGTCGGACGTCAGCATCTTCCGCCAATCGGTCAGAGCGCCGGGGTCGTCGGCCTGCCGGACGAGGACCCCGACCTTCTTCGCCGCCTCGAACGCCGACCGCTGCAGGTCGTTGCCGAGCCACGCCCCCAGGTCCCGGTTCTGGTCGGCCCAGCTCATCGTGTACGGCACGCTGAGCGGGGCCCGGGGCGGGCCCTGGACCGCGTCCTCGACGGTCGCCCAGCCGAGGTGGGGGTGGCGACGGACCTCGCCCGGGAGCGCGCTCAGGAACTCGAGGATGCCGCTCTTCGCGGAGTGGTGCTCGCCGAACGTCTCGAAGTCCATGAACAGCCCGACGAGGTCTCCCGGCGTGGCGGCGAGCCAGCGGGCGTACTTGTCGGCGGTGAGCGGGTACTCGGACCACGACGTCGACGAGAACCGGAACCCGACGTCGTCGCTGAGCGGGTAGTGTCGGAGCAGGAGGAGGACGGTGGGCGCCGGGGCGGCGCAGTACCGGTACGTCGGCGACTGGCCCTGGAGGACCCCCTCCCATCCCTCCGCCAGCATCCCGTGGAACCCGTCCGCCTCGGCGAACCGCGCCAGGTCGTCGCTGTACGCGAGCTCGGTCATCCGGATCACCTTCGGCTCGGCGCCGAACTCGCTCCGGAGCAGCTCGCGGTGGAGGGCGACCTCCTCGTCGAGCTCCGGGGGCGGGACGAGGAACGCGAGGGAGTGGTAGTACGTCTCGGCGAGGAACGCCACCCGTCCGGTCCGACGGAGGGCCCGGAGCCGGTCGAGCACGTCCGGGGCGGCGAGCCGGGCCTGCTCGACGAACGTCCCGGTCACCGAGAGGCTCAGCCGGAACTCCGGGTCCTCCTCGAGCGCGCGGAGCAGCCGGTCCATCGCGGGTCGATAGCAACGGTCGGCGATGCCCCGGAAGATCCCGAGGTTCCGCTCGAGGTCGAAGTAGGTGCGGCCCGACCCCAGGTCCAGGTACCGGAAGCGGGCGAGCCGCCACGGCTGGTGGAGGTGCAGGTAGAGCACGATCTTCACGGCCGGGCCGCCGCTCCTCGAACCCCGAGCGGACCGACCCGCGAGCGGGCGGCCGTATAAGACGGGGTCCTCGGCCGACCCGGCCCCCGCCGCCCGGAGGCGGGCCGCCCGAGGGGCCCGCGCGACGTTCGAGAGCACCCTTTATCGGGGTGCGTCCCCGGTATTCTCGGGAGGACCGATGGCGAGCGAGCCTCCCCCCTCGCTGCGCACGGGCAGCTGGTTCCGGTCCGTCGTCTTCTACGAGATCCCCGTCCGCTCGTTCTTCGACTCGAACGGCGACGGCATCGGGGACCTCCCGGGGGTCACGGCCAAGCTCGACTACCTCGGCCGGCTCGGCGTGGGGGCGATCTGGCTGCTCCCGTTCTACGTCTCCCCGTGGCGGGACGAGGGCTACGACATCTCGGACCACTACGCGATCCATCCGAAGCTCGGCACCGTCGACGACTTCGACCGGCTGGTCGAGGAGGCCCACCGGCGCGGGATCCGGGTCCTCGGCGACTATGTGGCGAACCACGTCTCGACGGACCATCCGTGGTTCCAGGAGGCGCGGCGGGACCGGTCCTCCCCCTACCGAGCCTGGTTCCTCTGGTCGGACACGGGCACGGAGTTCTCGCGCGTCCGGGTGATCTTCCGGGACGAGGAGACGTCGAACTGGAGCTGGGACGAGGTCGCGGGCCAGTACTACTTCCACCGCTTCTTCGCCTCGCAGGCCGACCTCAACTACGACGCGCCGGCGGTGCGGGCGGAGATGATCCGGTACGCCCGGTTCTGGCTCGGGCGCGGGCTCGACGGCTTCCGGTGCGACGCGGTCCCGTACCTTTTCAAGCGGGAAGGGACCCGCTCCCAGAGCCTGCCGGAGGTCCACCAGTTCTTCCGCGAGGTGCGGGCGATGATGGACCGGGAGTTCCCGGGGACGGTCCTCGTCGCGGAGGCGAACCAGTCGGTGCCGGAGACGATCCCGTACTTCGGCGAGGGCCGGGAGTTCCAGATGGTGATGCACTTCCCGCTCATGCCGAACCTGTTCCTCGCGCTCGGGGAGGAGGACCCGCGCCGGATCGTCCACGTCCTCCGCGCGACGCTCCCCGCGCCGGGGGGGACGAGCTGGGCGTACTTCCTGCGGAACCACGACGAGGTGACGGGGGAGCATCTGAGCGAGGACGAGCGCGAGATGATGCTCTGGCTGTACGGGCGGGACCCGCGCGCGGTGCTCAACCACGGGCTCCGCCGTCGCCTCGCCCCGATGCTGGACGGGGACGACGATCGGGTCGAGATGATGACCGCGCTCCTCCTCGGGCTCCCCGGGGCTCCGTACCTGTACTACGGGGACGAGATCGGGATGGGCGACCGTCTCGACCTTCCGGACCGCGACGGCGTGCGCACCCCGATGCAATGGTCGGAGGGGCCGACCGCCGGCTTCTCGACGGCGTCGCCGGACCGGCTGGTCCGACCGATCGTCTCCGACCCGAGGTTCGCGCCGTCAGTCCGAAGCGTCGCGGGAGAGGAGGGCCGGGACGGCTCGCTGCTGGAACGGGTCCGCGCGCTCCTGTCCGTTCGCAACGAACGGGCCGAGACGTTCTCCTCCCCGCTCTACGACGCCCTGGAGCTCCCCGGATCCCCCGTCTTCGGGTTCGTTCGCCCGGGCCCGGCCGAGCACATCCTCTGCCTCTACAACCTCTCGCGCTCCGAGGTGGAGGTGCAGGCGCGGTTGCCGGCGTGGAGCGCCCCCCACCCCACCGAGCTGCTCGGGCACGAACGTCGCCTGACCGTGACCGAGGGTGCGTTGCGCGGCCGGCTCCCACCGTACGGATTCGCGTGGGTCGGTTTCCCGAGGGTGCCGGACCCGCCCCCGCCGTAGACCGGTGCGGTCCCGACCGCCGCCGTCCGCCCCGGCGCGGTCGACGGCGACGGTCAGATCGGGAGGCCGGCCTCGCGCATCGCGTCCAGGTAGACGGTCACCGTCTCCCGGGCGCGCTCCGGCCAGCCCTCGCGCAGCGCTTCCCAGCGCCCCTGCTCGCCCATCGCGCGCCGCAACGTCGGATACTCGAGCAGCTCGGCGATCCGGCTCGCGAACTCCTCGACGTCCCAGAAGTCGACCCGGAACGTCCCCGTGCTGATCTCCGCGACCCCGCTCGTCTTCGAGACGATCGTCGGCACGCCGGCGGCCATCGCCTCGAGGGCCGCGATGCCGAACGGCTCGACCACCGAGGGGAGGACGAACACGGAGCTCCCCTCGAGGAGCAGTTCCCGCTCCTCCTCGGTGACCTTGCCGAGGAACATCACCCGCTCGCCGATCCCGAGGTTCGCCGCGAGCTGCACGAGGCGCGGGTACTCGGGGCCCTCGCCGGCGATCACGAACAGGACGTCGGCGAAGGCGGGGAGGACCCGGGCCGCGGCCCGGAGGAACGTGTCGACACCCTTCATCGCCGCGAGGCGTCCCACGTAGAGGACGACGCGCTTCGTCGGGTCGATCCGCTCGAGCCGCTCCGTGGGCCGGACGGCGTTGTAGATGACCCGCACCCGCTTCGGGTCGGCGCCGTACCGGTCGATCAGCTGCTGGCGGAGATGCCGGCTCACCGCGATCACCCGTGCGGCGGAGCGGATCCCGGCGAGCTCTCGCTGCAGGATGTGGTCCCACGGGTGCCCGAGCGAGCGGTCGTACTCGGTCGAATGGACGGTCATCACCATCGGCCGCCCCAGCCGGCGCGCGAGCGCCGCGCCGCCGTAGGTGCCGAACCAGTCGTGGACGTGGACGACGTCGATCGGGCCGAGGTTTGAGAGCCGTTCGACCCAGGCGTTGTAGCCGTCGATGGAGTTCTCGAACGGACTGTCCGGGGTCTCGCCCGCCCAGTACGCGGGCGGGTATTCGACCGAGGGACCGGGGACCGCGTCCCCGGGGAACCGGAACCCCACGCCCGGCACCGGCGTGAACGGTCCGGTGAACGGCGTGAGGAACAGGACCCGATGGCCCAACTTCGAGAGCTCCTTCACGAGCTCGTACGAGTGCACGCCGAGGCCGCCGGAATGCCGCGGCGGGAACTCCCACCCGACCATCGCGATCGAGAGCGGGCGTCGGGCGACTTCCAGCCGGACGGTCGGCCGGAATCCGTTCTGGGGCGAGGCCCCCACCGAAGGGGCGAGGACGTCGAGCGGCCCGGACGCGGCCGTCCTCGCCCGTCGCTCCCGCTGGATGCGCGGCCGCCCCCGCCCCCGTCCGGCGGGGTGGGGACGGGGCTTCCGGCGGGGGGTCGCCCGCGACCGGTTCGGCTTCGACCGCGGCATCGGGCGACGTGGCTCCGTCGGCGCCTACGCCGCGGGGTTCAAGAAGCCGCCGGAGCGCCCGCGCTCCCGGTCCGGGGCTAGTACCCGGCGAGGAGCTCCCGGAGGGCGGCCGCCGGGTCTCGGGCGAGCGCCACGGCGCTCGCGACCAGGATCCCTTCCGAACCGAGCTCGAGGGCCCGACGCACATCCCGACGATCGTGGACGCCGGCTCCGCAGAGGACCCGAGTCCCGGGGGAGACCGAGCGGACCGCGGCCACCGTCCCCTCGATCACCTCGGGCTTCGCCGAGGAGACGGACCGTTCCCCCCCGATCAGCTCCGGAGGCTCGACCGCCAGGTAGGACGGGCGGGAGGCCGCGAGGCGTCGAGCGGTGCCGACGTTCCCCGCGCAGACGACGGCGGTCAGGGAGAGCTCGCGGAGGCGTCGGACGGTCTCTCGGACCTGTGCGGCGCCGACGGGATGCTCCGAGTGGTTGACGAGGCTCCCTCGGGCGCCCGCGGCCCGGACCGACTCGGGCGGGACGAAGCCGGTGTGCGGCCCGGCCTCGAGCGGGTCGACGTGCTGCGCGAGGACCGGGATCCCGACCGACCCGGCCACCCGACCGAGGTCGGGGAGCGCGGGGGCGAGGGCCACCGCTACGCCCGCCTCCCGTCCCAGCGCCTCGAGCTGCCGGCCGATCGCATCGGCGGCCGTCCCGACGGCCCGGGGATAGACTTTGAGGTTGAGCAGCAGGAGCGGCTCGCCCAGCGAGAGGGGATCAGTGGACCGCCGCGGCCCGGGCGCGCTTGGGTCGCGAGCAGATGGCGTACTCGTCTCCGTCGAAGAAGACCTCGCGGTCGGGGTGCTTGCGCTGGAGCTCCGAGATGCGGGTGAGGACGTCCTCGAGAGTGGTCGATTCGTCATTGGGGTCGATCCTCAGGTGGACCGTCTTCTCGGGCCGCTCGGTCGTGTGACCCGTTCCGGGCATGAGGCTCCGGGAGCCGGGCTAGGCGGGGGGGTGTCTTAAAGGTTCGACGGGCCGCTCGGCCCTCGACCGGCCGGAGGGGCTCGTCCGCCGCCCAGGTCCGAATCGTTTTAACAGCCCCTCGCTTCCGCGCGCCACATCGTCGCATGCGAGGCCGTATCCCGGACGACGCCGGGACGGACTCGGACGGGGCGATCGGGCCGCGGGCAGTCGAGGAGAAAATCAACGATGACGGAACACGGTACAGTGGCGCACGGGGAACTCAAGGAAGCGTTGCCGGTCGAAACGCGGATCTCGCCGGGGGCCGCCCGCATCATGGAGATCAACCGCGACGCGATCGAGCATCCGAACGAGTTCTGGTCGCGGGTCGCGGGCGAGCTGTACTTCTCCGAGCGCACCGGCCCCGCGTTCGAGGCGATGAAGGACGCGCCGTACGGGCGCTGGTTCGCGAACTGGAAGACGAACCTCTCGTACAACTGCCTCGACCGGTGGGTCGGGACCGAGACCCAGCACAAGGTCGCCTTCTACTGGGAGGGCGAGCCGGGCGACACGAGGACGTTCACCTATTTGCAGCTCTACCGGGAGGTCAACCGGATGGCGTCGATCCTCCAGACCGCCGGGGTCCAGAAGGGGGACCGGGTGACCGTCTACCTGCCGATGATCCCGGAGGCGATCTTCACGATGATGGGGATCGTCCGGCTGGGCGCGATCCACTCCGTCGTCTTCGGCGGGTTCACCGCCCAGGCGCTCGCCGACCGGATCAACGACTCCAAGTCGAAGGTCGTCATCACCGCCGACGGCGGCTGGCGCCGCGGGAAGATCGTCGAGCTGAAGAAGATCGTCGACCAGGCGCTCGCCCAGACCCCGACGGTCGAGAAGGTCGTCGTCGTCAAGCGGACCGGCCAGCCCGTCGAGATGAAGGAGGACCGCGACGTCTGGTACCACGACGCGCTCAAGGGCGCGTCCGACTACGTCGCCCCGGTGATGGTCGAGGGGACCCATCCCTCGTACATCCTCTACACTTCGGGCACGACGGGGAAGCCGAAGGGCGCCTGCCACTCGACGGCCGGCTACATGATCTGGTTGTACTACACCCAGAAGGCGGTCTTCGACATCACCCCGAAGGATCTCTACTGGTGTACGGCCGACATCGGGTGGGTCACGGGGCATTCGTACATCATCTACGGACCGACGCTGCGGGGCGCCTCGAGCTTCATGTACGAGGGGGCCGCCGACTTCCCGGCGTGGGACCGCTGGTGGGACAACATCGAGCGGTACGGCGTCTCGATCCTGTACACGTCGCCGACGGCCATCCGCGGGTTCATCAAGCAAGGCGACAAGTGGCCGGAAAAGCACAATCTCGGCTCGCTGCGACTCATCGGCACGGTCGGCGAGCCGATCAATCCCGAGGCGTGGAACTGGTACTACCGGGTGATTGGGAAGAACCACTGCCCGATCGTCGACACCTGGTGGCAGACGGAGACGGGCGGGATCATGATCAGCCCGCAGCCGGGGATCGCGACCTATCCGTTGAAGCCCGGGTCCGGCACGCTGCCGCTCGCCGGGGTCGACGCGGCCGTCGTCGACGAGAAGGGCCAGGAGCTGCCCCGGGGGGAAAAGGGGCTCATCGTGATCCGTCGCCCGTGGCCGGGCCAGTTCATGACCCTCTGGGGCGACCACCAGCGGTACGAGCAGGTCTACTTCACGAAGTTCCCCGGCTTCTACTACCCGGCGGACTTCTGCTACCGCGACACCGACCACTACTTCTGGCTCCTCGGCCGCGCGGACGAGGTGATGAAGATCGCGGGACACCGGATCGCGACGACGGAGCTCGAAGACATCCTGATCATGCACCCCGCGGTCGCGGAGTCGGCGGTCATCGGGAAGGCGGACGAGATCAAGGGTGAGGTCCCGGTCGCGTGCGTCATCCTGAAGCCGGGGCACACGCCGTCGCCCCAGCTCCGGCAGGAGCTGCTCGACCACGTGCGCAACAACATGGGGCCGATCGCGGTGCCCGCGCAGATCTACTTCGTCGAGAAGGTCCCCAAGACGCGCAGCGCGAAGATCATGCGCCGGCTGATCCGCGACGTCGTGGAGGAACGTCCGCTCGGGGA
>JASHVP010000032.1 GCA_030044475.1 Thermoplasmata archaeon
AGCTCGACCTCGCGCCGATCCGGCCGGGGTTCTCCTACGTGCGGATCAGCTACCACAACACCCGCAACGAGTACCTCTACGAGGTGATCGAGCCGCCGCTCTCCTCGCTCGAGCGGGAGCTGACCGACCGGCTGCGCGTCGACCTGATCGACGGCTTCGAGTCGCTCCCCGAGAACGACCCCGAGACGAAGCGCCGCGAGCTCCGCCGGATGGTCGACGACCAGCTGCTCGCCTGGGAGCTCGCCCCGAGCCCGACCACGAAGGGCCGGATCCTCTACTACCTCGAGCGGGACTTCATCGGCTACGGCCTGGTCGAGGTCCCGATGACCGACACCGAGGTCGAGGACATCTCGTGCGACGGGGTCGGGATCCCGCTCTACATCTACCACCGGAAGTACGGGTCGATCCGCTCGAACTTGAAGTTCGCCCACGCGAAGGAGCTGGACGACTACGTCATCTGGCTCGCGCAGCGCTCGGGCAAGCACATCTCGGTCGCGAGCCCGATCCTCGACGCGACGGTCCCCGACGGCTCGCGGCTGCAGGCGACGCTCGGGACCCACGTGACGAAGCGCGGCAGCTCGTTCACCGTCCGGCGGTTCCGGGACAACCCGTTCACCCCGGTCGACCTGCTGAAGTTCCAGACGATGAGCCCGGAGATGATGGCGTACCTCTGGCTCGCCATCGAGAACGGGCAGTCGATGATGGTCTGCGGCGGCACGGCGAGCGGGAAGACGACCACGCTCAACGCCACCCTCCTGTTCATCCCGCCGCAGATGAAGATCGTCTCGATCGAGGACACCCGGGAGCTGAACCTCCCGCACGAGAACTGGGTCCCGTCGCTCACGCGCGCCGGCTTCGGCGCGAAGAACCTGACCAGCGGCAAGGCGCCGGGGGAGATCGACATGTTCGACCTCCTGGCCGCGGCGCTCCGCCAGCGCCCGCAGTACCTGATGGTCGGAGAGGTGCGGGGCGCCGAGGCGTTCATCGTCTTCCAGGCGATGGCGACGGGGAAGACCTGCTACACGACGTTCCACGCGGAGTCGGTCAGCGCGATGGTCCACCGGATGGAGAACCCGCCGATCTCGCTCCCGCGCTCGCTCGTCTCGGCGCTCAACCTGGTGCTGCTGCAGCGCCAGGTGAAGGTCGGGACGAAAATGACCCGCCGGGTCCAGTCGCTCACGGAGATCGTCGGGCTCGACCCCGAGACGAACGAGCTGATCACGAACTCGGTCTACTCGTGGAACCCGGCCGACGACACGTTCCTCTACTCGGGCCACTCGTACGTCTACGAGCGGGTCGCGCTGATGAAGAACCTCTCGATGAAGGAGATGGAGAAGGAGGTCCGCTCCCGCGTCGAGATCCTCGACTACATGATGGCGCGCGACGCGCGGGCGACGCGGCAGAAGCCGTACACGCACCGCGACGTCGGCCAGCTGGTCTCGTTCTACTACAAGGAGCCCCAGAAAGCGCTCGCCGAGGCGCGGGACGAGCTCGCGAAGATGAAGCCCCTCGCCCCGGCCGCCGCGGCGCGGTCGCAGAGCTGATTCGGGCGGCCCGGGTGGGCCGTCGGATGCCCCGCGCCCCGCCGCCGTTCGCCCGGGTCCCGCTCGCGGGCCGGCCGGGGGCGATCTCCCTCTACGCGGCGGACGCCCTCGCCGCGATGCCGGCCCGCGTCGGACGGCATCGCGCGTCGGTCGTCGTGACCAGTCCCCCGTACAACCTGGGCGTCGCCTACGGGCGGTACCGGGACCGTCGCCCGCGCCCGGAGTACCTCGCCTGGATCGGGGGGCTCCGCGACGCGGTCGACGTCGTGCTCGCCGACCGGGGGTCGTTCTTCCTGAACGTCGGCGGTCCGCCCCGCGACCCGTGGCTGCCGTTCGACGTGGCGCGGACGGTCGGGGAGCGGTTCGTCCTGCAGAACGTGATCCACTGGGTGAAGTCGATCGCGATCGACCGGGCCGCCGCCGGACGGTCGGCCGGCCTCGCGCGCGACCTCGCGGTCGGCCACTACAAGCCGCTCGTCTCCGACCGGTACGTCCACGGGGCCCACGAGTACGTCTTCCAGTTCTCCCGCCGGGGGGACGTGCCGATCGACCGGCTCGCGATCGGCGTGCCGTACCAGGACCCCTCGAACGTCGCGCGCTGGCGGCGGGCGGCCCGCCCGCTCCGGTGCCGCGGGAACACCTGGTTCCTGCCGTACCCCACGATCCGGGAGCGGGCCCGCGACCGCCCGCACCCCGCGACGTTCCCGCCCGAGCTGCCGCTCTGGTGCGTCCGTCTCCACGGGGTCGGCCGGACCCGGCTCGTGGTCGACCCGTTCGTCGGGATCGGGGCGAGCGCGGTGGCGGCCGCCCGGCTCCGCCTCCCGTTCGCCGGCTTCGACCTGGACCCGGAGTACCTCACGGTGGCGGCGGCGCGCGTGCGCGCCGAGCTCGCCCGTCCGGCGCCCGCCTAGGGCGACTCGTCCGGGGGCGACTCCCCCGACGACGGCGGCGACCACTCCCGCATCGGGGTCCGGCGGACCCCGGCGGCGGCCGCGAAGGCGTTCTTCGTCCCTTCCTTCGCCCGGTGGCCGGCGTCGACGAACGCGTCGCGGGTCGCCCCGGCGGCGCGGGCCGCTCCGGTCCCGATGGCGGCGCCCGCGTTGGCGAGGTGCTGGGGGACCCGGCGGGCCTCCTCGTCGAGCGCCTTGCCGAGCGCGGCCATCCGGTCCTCGATG
Organism: Thermoplasmata archaeon; assembly: GCA_030044475.1. Classification (GTDB taxonomy): domain Archaea; phylum Thermoplasmatota; class Thermoplasmata; order Lutacidiplasmatales; family UBA184; genus Lutacidiplasma. Next base: position 2,720 of record JASHVP010000032.1, read on the forward strand.
TCCTCTTTCAGGTACTTCGCGGACTTCCCGGTCTCCTTGCCCCACCGGTCGATCTCGGTCCCCAGGTTCGCGATCTCGTGCTGGATGTCGCCGCCCAACCCCGACGCCGCCCGCCGCATCTCGGCGAGGTGCTGCCGGAACTGGGCCTCTTCGCGGCCGTCGGCCATCGTCCTGCCTCGGGACGACGAGCCGCGGAGGGCGTCTTAAACGTTGACGCCGGCCGGCAACGGGGGTCTAGCCACCCATCCGGCGGTCGGCCCGCTTCCGCCGGCCCTTCCCCGGGCCCGGTTCCCGCGGGGTCGGGACCACCGGCGCCGGGGTCGCGACCCGCCGCTCCGTCTCCGTGCCGTGGGCCCAGCGGACCAGCAGCTCGACCCCCAGGTGGGACGGCTCGGTGACGACCATCTCTCCGCCGAGGGTCCGTGCGATCGACCGGGCCGCCACCTCGTACTCCGGGTGCTCGGATCGCAGCAGCAACACCGTGGCCCGGAGCGGGGTCACGGTCGCCAGCTCGCGCGCCCGGGCCAGGGCGTGCTCCATGGCGACGTCCAGCTGACCGCTGCGGACCCGGCCATCGACGTCGGTGTACGCTTCCGGAAGTCCGTCCGTGATGAGGTAGACCTCGCGCCGCGTCGCCCGCGAGGCGCGGAGGAGCAGGAACGAGGTCCGTAGAGCCTCCTCCGTGTTCGTGAACGCTCCGGGCTTGCACTCCCACAGCTCGACCAGGTCGAGGACCCGCACGTCGTTGTCGAAGGCGATCACGTCGATCGTCGCGTCGGGGTACCGTCGGCGGATCGCGACATACAGCGCGAGCAGCGCCTTCTTCGCGGCCTCCAGTTTTCCGCTCTCGGCCATGCTGCCGGAGCGGTCGAAGGCGAGGACGATGTGGACCCGCTCGGCCGTCACCTCGCGGTAGATGTAGCTCGTCGATTCGTCGATGTGCCGCAGGCCCGCGAGCCGGGCTTCGAGGAGAGAACCGGGCACGTCCAAATGGGCGACCTCCTCGGGACGGCGGAGCTTCGCCTTCTCGTAGACGCCGGTCGAACCGCCGCCCTTCAAGGACATCTTGATGTCGCCGGGCAGGCGGCGGGATTCCTCCTCGAGGAGAATCCGCGCGAACCGCTCGACCAGGCCGTACGTCACCACGAGCTCGCCGGAACGTTCGGCGACGAACCCCCGCTCCTTGAGCTCCCGCTCGAGGCGGTGCTCCTCGGCGGCGCGGACGCGGTCCTCCTCCTCGGCGGCGGTCCGACGCTGCGCCTCCGCCTTCTCCTCCTCGAGACGGCGGCGTTGGGCCTCGGCGGCTTTGCGCTTCTCCTCCGCCTCGCGTTCGAGCGCCCGCTCGCGGGCCTTGATCGACCCCTCCACGCGGTCGGTCAGCTCGTGGCGCTCCGGCGCCGACAGTCGGGCGAGGGCCTCGCCGACCTCCGACGGTCCGAGGGTCCGGCCGCCGGCCGACGCGGTGGCGAAGGTGACGCGGCGCTCGCGCCGGGGCGGTGGCGCCGCACGGCTCCGCCCGAACAGGCGCTTCAGCCAGGCGACGAGCCGCGCGAACGCCGCCCGGAGGCGATCGAGGAACCCGGGGGGTGGCGGGGGGCGATTCCACGACGCGTCGGGCAGGAGCAAGGCGGATCGGAGGTCGTCCAGCAGGTCGCCGGACGGCAGTTTCGAGAAGTCGATGGCGCGGGCCGCCCGGAGTCGCTCCTCGAGGGCCGCGATGCGCCGCTGGACTTCGTCGTCGTCCTGCCGGCGCACCGCGTCGAGCTCCGCGACCCGACGGTCGTACTCTCCGGCGACTCGCTCCACGCGCCGGCGGGCCTGGCGGCGGAGCGCCTCGCGCAGCCGCTCGACACGGGCGCGGACGGCCGGATCGACGTGCGCCCGCTCGCGGAGGAGGTCGCGGGCCCCTTGGATCCCCTGCTCCGCGAGCGCCCGCACGAGCGCCGCGCGGTCGATCGCATCCAGGAGGTCGTCCGAGGTGACGTCGTCGGTGAAGGCGGAACAGTCGGGGAGCTCGACCGCCTCAGGCGAGGGGGGCGTCGTCGTCGTCCTCCGGGCGGCACGAGAAGAGCGAGTGCTCCTCGAGGAGGCGGAAGACGGTCAGCGCCCCGTCGGTCGCGCCCCGGTCCCCCGGTGGGTGCTCGCGGTCCCCCACGAACCGCGCGAAGTTCCGGAACTTGGGGAAGGTCGCGCCGTCGCCGGGGAGCTGGGCCGCCAGAGCCGCATCGTCCTTCAGGCGTCGGCCCTCGCCGACGAGCGCCTCGGCCTCGCCGGAGTTCTCCTTGAGGGGGCCCCGGAAGTACCGGCACCAGTAGACGCCCGCGCTCCGCTTGAGGGCGGGTCCGACGTACTGATCGACGAACTCGGTGACGCGCTTCTCGTTCTGGCGGAACGAGTCGCCGCTGCGCGCCCGGATCCGACCTCGCATCGCGTGGACCAGCCCGGCCTTCAGGTCGGCGCTGGTCGGTACGGACCGGCCGGCGAGCACGGCGATCGCGCTCGTCCGCTCCGCGACGTCGATCAGCGTCCGGTTCGATCCGACCTCCCCGACGTCGGGGTTGTCCTCGCTCATCCGGAGGCGCCACGACTCGACGACCCGGACCCCGGCGTCGACGAGGATCTCGGGGACCCAGCCGTCGGTGGCGTCGGCGCGGGCGAGGCCGACGATCCGCCGGTTGTCGGAATGCCGGTCGTTGTAGCCGATGTGCAGGCTCGTGAGGCGGTCGGAGAGCGGGTCGTTGATGTTGTCGAGGTCGGAGAGGTTCGAGGTCCCGATCGCGACGAACGAGCCGGGGAAGCTCTCGCGCGACTTCGACGGGGTGACCGTCCCCTCCTGCAGCGCCTGCAGGAGGACGTTCTGGGTGCCGAGCGGGAGCTTTCCGATCTCGTCGACCAGGAGGAACCCGCGATTCGCCTGGAGCAGCTTCCCGGGTTCGAGGACGAGCGGGCTCATCGGGTCGCCGACCTCTTCGAGGCTACGGAGGTTCAGGTTCCCCGTCAGGTGGTCCGGGAAGACCTCGGAGCTCCCCTGGAGGCGGGCGAAGCCGTAGCCCTCGCGGAGCCGGACGAATTCGGCCGGTACCTTGGCCGGGTCGACCCGGGTCGGGTCGAAGTTGGCGACCTCCCCGCCCGGCGCATACTTGCGTCGGCAGACCGGACAGGCTGGGAACCGCTCCGCGACCG
>JASHVP010000033.1 GCA_030044475.1 Thermoplasmata archaeon
GGGGGGCGCGGGGCCCCGCCGGCGCGATCGCGGTCCCGGCGGCTCCCGTCGTCGGCGCGGCGGCCGCCGCCTGCGGGACGACCTTCGGGGCGCGGACGACCGCGAGGACGAACAGGACGGCGCCGATCGCGGCGACCGCGACGCCGACGAGGGCGAGGGTGGTGAGACCCCGAACGGAGATCACGAGGTTCGCGACGGCGCTCGGGTTGGACGAGTGGAAGGCGGCCGCGACCACGAGCGCCCCGCTCGACTTCGGGGTGAGGGAGATCGAGCCGCTCGAGCCGTTGCCGTAGGCGGTCGTGACGCTGCCGGGGCAGGCGCCGGCCGAGTTGAGGCCGCCGTTGCAGTAGGCCGCCCCGATCGACGTGGTGCTCGGGGCGCCGCTCCAGGAGATCTCGATCGACCCGAGCGCGATCGGCGCGGTCAGGTTCCAGCCGTCGAACGGGACCGTCTGCGTCAGCGTCGCGCTCTGGCCCCCGACGATCCCCGTCGAGAAGACGCCCGCGAGGGCGCCGCCGAGGACGATCAGGACGACGCCGACCCAGAACAGCCGGGGCCGGCGCCGCTTCGCCCGGGCGACCGCCGGGCCGCCGGCGGGGCGGGCCGCCGGGGTCGGCGGTGCAGCGACCCCCGCGGAGGGTGGGTCGGCCGGTGCGTCGGAGGGGGCGGTTGCGGTCGGGGGGGGCTCGTTCTGCATGCGATCGTCCTGCGGTGAAGCGACCTCGTCAGAGCGTGATGCGGCGCTGCTCCTCGGCGGCCTTGCGCTGCCGCTCGCGGTACCAGAGGAGGAGCGGGTAGAGCGCCGCGGTCGCCACCACGGGGCCGACGACGAGCGCGGCGAGGACCCCGGTCACGGGGACGGTGGCGGTCTCGTGCACGGCACCGCTCGCGAACCAGAACGGCACCGCGAGCGGCCCGGACGTCGCGTTGAGGACCACCGACGTCGTCTCGGTGTGGCCGAACACCGTGACCGAGACCGTGTAGGTCCCGAAGTCGAGGAGGCGGACCCCGGCGCCGCTCGCGGCCAGCGGGATCCCGAAGCCGAGCGGACCCACCGTGCCGCTGCCGCTCCACGTGGCGTTCGCGATGGTGAACGGGATGTCGGGGATCAGTTGGTCGGTCGTCACGTTCACCGCCTCGACGTAGATCCAGCTCGTGTCGGCGTCGGCGGTCGCGGCCGGCGGACCGGACTCGGAGTACGTGTAGTTCCCGGAGGCGACCGGAACGCCGAACGCGTCCTTCGCCAGCACGGAGAAGGTGAGGTTGCTCCCCGCCGGGAGTCCGGGGATCACCCCGAACGTCGTGTTCTGGGTGAGCGGCGTCATCGGCAAGGTGCCCGCCAGCGACCCGGCCGGGTCGGTGAAGGTGAACCGGACGATCGACGACGCGATCGTCACGTTCGGGATCGGGGTATGCACCGTGACGTTCACGGGCGTCCCCGTCGCGAGCGCGGTGACGTTCGAGGCGAGGACCCACGGGGTCGACGTGAGGTTGGCGTTCGCGGTCAGGCCCTGGGACGGCGCCCACCAGCCGCCCTTCGTCGACCAGGTGAACTCGTAGAGGGGGCTCGTGAGGACGTCGATGTCGCTCCCCTCCCACGGCAGCCAGATGGTGATGTTGAAGGTCATCGTCGACCCGGGGTACGGCCCGATCACGGTCCCGACGGCCGGGGTGATATTCTCCCAGGTCGCGTTGCGGGGTCCGAACGGCTCCGAGTACGTCCCCGCGTACTGCCCGGTCAGGGTGAACGTCAGCAGCGCCTGGGGGATCGGGGTCCCGGGCGCCCCCGTCGGACCGATGCTCTCGATCCCGACCGAGATCCCTTGGGTCGGGTTCGGGTCGTACGGGTAGCCACCGAGGAGGCTCGGGTTCGTGAACACCGAGATGTCGCTCAAGAACGTCGTCGACCACCAGGGCGCTTCGACGTAGAACTGCCACGTGGCGTTGTCCCCGCTGCCGAGCGGCAGCTCGGTCGAGAAGCTGCTCGCCGTCGAGGAGATCGTCGACGGCACCTCGAACTGGGACTCGACGGTGACGTTGAAGTAGACCGTCGAACCGGGATAGAAGAACCGGTACAGGTTGAAGTAGAACGAGGCGGTCGACGAGCCGGGGGTCGGCTGGTACATCGGCTCCACCCGCGGGGCCGCCGGGTCGAAGTCCCCGAGGGGGATGTTCGAGCCCGTCGGGTAGCTCGTCCCCCAGATCGTGACGTACGCCTCCGTGATCGGGACGTTCGTCGAGATGTTCAGCCAGAAATACGACAGGTACGTCGGCAGGTCGTTCTGGCACGGGACCGTGTTGAAGTTCGACCCGTCGAGCGCCGGGTCGCCCGGGACCTGGACCGTGACGAGGATGTCGGCGAAGAAGTTCGCCGAGTTCCAGTCGGGCGAGGTGTCCGGCGTCGGGCACGAGGCCGGCGTCGAGGACGGTGCGGACGGGCTCGCGGCCGCCGCGGCCGACCCCGCCGTCGGGGTCGCCGGCGCGGCCGCCGAGCCGCGGGCGGTCGCGAGCCCCACGAACCCCGCGAGGAGCATCGCCATCACGACCGCGACGGCGAGGAACGCGAGGCGCCGCGGGTCGGTCACAGGGTCACCCGCTTGACCTCCGCCTCACGACGGGCGATGATGCGGCGCCACCAGAGGTAGAGGGGGACGAACAGCACCCCCGCGGCCACGAGGCCGACGAGGGTGCCGACGACGAGCGAGGCGCCGGCGCCGCCGGCGGCCACGGGCGCGACCGCGGTGCTGTTGAGGTAGAAGAGCAGGATGTCCCCGTTCTCGATGATCGCGTAGTCGCTCGCGGACGCGAGGACCTGGTGCAGGACGGTCGCGTGGGGGACGGCGATCCGCACCTCGACGCCGCGGGCGAGGAGGACGCCGAGGGTGGCCGGCGGCGTGACGTTCACGAGGTACGTCGCGCCGGCGGGGACGACGATCGGGACGTACGACGCCCCGCTCGCGTTCGGGTACGCCATCCCGTCGTAGGTCGTCCCGATCGAGTGGAGGTAGCCGCCGACGGCCTCGATCGAGACGCGGGCGCCGGAGACCCAGCTGCTCCGCCCCGCGTCGTAGACGGCGACGTAGAAGAACGTCTGGTTCTCGGGGACGTTCCCGAAGAGGGTCTGCGGCGACGTGACCGAGTAGTTCCACGTCGGGGAGATCTCGAGCGTCGAGGCGAAGTCCCACGCGTAGATGCTGAAGTTGACGAAGGCGCCGGACGGCAGTCCGGGGATCTCCCCCAGGAACGTGGTGGAGTTGAAGCGGGCGAACGCCGCGGTCGTGGTCGACACCGCCCCGATCGCCGGCAGGTCGACGGTGTAGACGACCTCCGCGGCATTGATCGCGGTCCCGGGCGAGGTGCTCGCCAGCGTCAGGTCGATCGGCGTCCCCGGCCCGACGACGGAGACGTTGCCGGTCCCCGGGTTCGCGGCGACGCTCGGGGACGCGTAGAGGTCGAGGTCGTTCCCGAACGTCCCGGAGACGAACGTCCCGTTCCCGCCGACCGTGTATCCGGCGACCGCGGAGACGACGGTGTCCCCGTAGTAGTCGGACGCGGTCAGCTGGAACCGGACCGTGGCCCCCGGGTCGAGGGCGTACGACGCCGGGACCGTGAAGTTGAGGTGGAGCGGGCCGGAGGTCCCGGAGCCGTTGAAGACCCACTGGAGCTTCTCGGACTGCACCACGACGCCCGTCGCGAGCGACTCGGTGACGCTCACGTACGCCGCCCCGAACGTCGCGCCGGTCGACGCGTCGCCCGTCGTCGTGAACAACTCCAGATTCTCGGAGTCGTTCCAATCGAGGCTCGCGGAATCGTTCCGCGTGAGGACGGCGGGGTCCGTCCGAACCTCGACGTCGGCGGCGAACGCGGAGGCGCCCGCGTACTGCCGGGCCCCGGGGTCGGGCGAGTACGGCCAGGCGCCGGCGTAGGTGTACGTGTAGGTCGGTCCGAGCACGTGGGAGAAGACGCCCGAGTTGTTGTACGTGAGCGCGATCCACCAGGTCATCGCCATGCCGGGATAGAAGTCGCCTCCGGAGCCGCTGGTGATGTTGACGAGGTACCACCACGGGTACGTCTTGTTCGTGACGCCCGCGAGCGGTCCGATGTAGTACTGCTGGGTCGCGGAGTGCCACGTCGTTCCGCTGTACGCCGAATAGTACTGGTCGCCGTTCCACAAGGTGCCGGAGACGTTGATCGCCACCGGCGAGTCGACGCCGTACGGGCTCGAGCCGGTCCAGTTGATCGGATGCATCGACTTCACGAGCAGCGGGATCGACTGGGTCACCGTCGGCTCGACGGAAGCGCTCGACTGGCCCGGGCCCGGCACGATGTCCGGCTCGGTCGGGTTGTAGGCGGAGACGCAGACGGTCCCCGACACGTACGCGCAGTACGGGTTGAACGTGGCGTTCGCGGCCGGCGCCGGAGCCGTCGGCGCCCCGGACGCGCCGTCGGACGGCGCGGTCATCGGGAGCCCCGCGACCGTTCCGGAGAGCGCGAGGCCCCCCACGACGGCGATCGCGACGGCCACGAGGAACCCCGCGGGGGCCGACCCCCGGCGGCCGTGCGATACGGTGGGGAGATGCACGGTCGCGGTTCCTCCTACTCGAAGCGGCCAAACGCCGGATTCGGATTGCCTTCTTCCGCGGAGAACTTCGAGCCGGACGACATCAACCCGGACTTCCCCGCGACGACCGCCACGGGGCGCTGACGGAGACGGATCCGGGCGGCGCCCATCGCGATCACCCCGGCCGCGATCCCCTGCAGCGAGACGTTGCTGACCGACACCGACTGGCCGATCCCGATCTGCTGCGGCTGGGCGACGGGGGTCGCGACGACGACCGTCGGCGGCGGCGGGGGAGGCGGCGGAGGCGGCGGGGGGGGCGGCAGGACCGTCGTCGAGAAGGTGTCCTCCACGGCGATCTGCGCGAGCGGGAACGACTGCAGCGCGGTGCTGATGTTCGTCCCCGGGACGTACGTCGCCCACGTGAAGACGCCGTTCTCCGAGCCGGAGCCGGCGGAGTAGCACGACCCGGTCGTGCAGGCGTCGACCGGCACGAGCCCGTACGGACCGCCGGTCGCGACGACGTCGAAGGAGACCTGCCAGCTGTCGCCGACGTACATGACGTTCGTGGACGCGTTCGTCGACCAGTTCCAGCCGAGGTACTCGCGGCCGTCCTGCACCAGGATCGTCGGCTCCTTCTGGCACGACGGGAACGGAACGCCCTGCCGCTCACAGGTGGCGGTCGCGTTCGGGTCCGGCGCGACGGCGATCGACCCGAACGGCACGAAGGTGAACACGGGCTTCCCGGTGCCCCGGGCGACCTGGGTCACCAGGACCGGCCCGAAGGAGATTCCCCGGAGCGCCTGGAGCAGATAGGGGTTCTGGGTGTTCGGCGTCGAGACGAGGCCGTGCGCCACCTGGAGGATGTTCCCCGTCTGCCCGTCGGGGCAGGTGAATCCCTCCGGCCCGTCCCACGTACCGCCGGTGGCGGCCGCCAGGGCGCAGCCCGCGAGGAGGATGTGGTCGACGTCCTGGACGACCGCGTAGCCGCCGGGCCCCGAGCCCGGACCCCGCCCGGTCGCCCAGTTCTTGCAGTCCGGGTCGGTGTTGCAGTCGTTGTAGTCGATCACGTCGATCGTGCAGTCGCCGCCGACCGAGTCGGTGCACGAGGGGGACGTGTGGGCGAGCCCGGCGATCGAGTCGTTCGCGATGCCGTTCTGGCTCGCGACCCATCCCTCGCACTCGGGCTGGATCCCGTTCTGGAAGATGTACGCGGGCTCGCACGTCGCGGCGTAGCAGTCGGGGCCGGTCGTCGTCGCCGCCCCGTCCTGCCAGCCGAGGCACATGTTCTCGATGTAGTTCGGGTCCTGCGGGGCCGCCGACCCGAGGTAGACGATCACGTGGTGCGTGTCGTTCTCCCAGGTGAGCCCGCTCCCGATGATCGTGCCGTAGAGGGCGGTGATCGAGGAGGAGTCGAGGTCGTTGTCGGACATGTCGTTGTCCGGGTAGCTCCAGCCGCCGTCGAGCACGGTCGACTGGAACGTCGCCTTCACCTCGGCGCCGAAGTACTGCGACGGGACGAACTGCGCGATGTCGACGTGGTACTCCGCCCCGTCGTCGTCGTTCCAGTCGTCGTCGTACGTCGCGAAGAAGTCGACGAGCGCGAACGAGACCTGCGTGTGCGGGTTCGCGTCCTGGATCGCGTTCGCGATCGTCCCGGCGTTCGCGACGAAGAACGGCACTCCGTTCGACTCCTCGCACGACGGCTGCTGGGAGCCGGCCTCCGCGATCGCGCACTTGTCGTAGCCGACGTCGCCGTCCTCCCAGTTCGCCGTGCCGTCCTGGGTGACGGTCTCGAGCACGAACGCCACCTGGACCGCCGGGTAGGCGAGCCCCGCCCCCTCGGAGGCGGTCGCGGTCATCGTCACGCGGGCGATCCCCGTCCCCGCGGCGCAGCTCGTCGACTCCTGCGCGCAGATCGCGCCCGGGCTCACCGAGATGCCGAGCGCGAGCGCCGAGGAGGCGGCGTCCGGGGCGGTGGCGTCGGCGAGGGAGAGCTGGCCGACGGGCGTCGCGAGCGCCCCGACGACGCCGCCGTGCGCCGAGGCGGGGGCGGCCCGCGAGACGTTCCCCACCATCGCGAGCGCGAGGCCCGAGAAGGCGAGGGCGAAGAGGATCGTGCGCAGCGATCGGCCGTACGGGCTCACGGGGTCCTCCGCCGGCGCGCCCCCCACGCGACGAGCGCCACCGCCGCGCCGACCAGGGCGACCCCGCCGACCAGGAGGAGGAGGGGCACCATCGGGCCCGACATCGCGCTCGAGGTCGCGGTCGTCGGGGAGCTCAGCGAGACGGCGAGCGGGGTCGTGCCGCCGCCGAGCGTCACGTTCTCCTGCAGCGCCCGGTACCCGGGCGCGGAGACGGTCACCGAGTACGTTCCGACGTAGAGCGAGACGGAGAACGTGCCGTCCGCCGAGGTCGTCGCCGGCCGGGCGAGGACCGCCCCGTCGGTGGTGCTGCCGCTCACGGTGACGGTCGCGCCGGCGATCACGGTCCCGGTCGCGGCCGAACGGACCGTTCCGGCGAGCGTCGCGGTGGCCGGGTAGAGCTCGACGATCCGGTTCACGATCGCCCCGTTGACCCCGACGACGAACGCCACGGGCACGTAGATGTCGCTCGCCGCGCCGCCGGGGACCGCGGTCAGGTCGTACGTCCCGTTCGGGAGGGCCGTCGTCAGGGACCCGGACGGACCCGTCATCCCGAGGAGGGTCGTCCCCGACCAGAGGGCGACGTCGGGGAGCGGGGTGTCGAGGAGGCCATCCTCCACGGCGACGGTCGTCGTCCAGGCGAACGTCGGGAGCGTCAGGTCGACGCCGGAGACCGGCGCGGTCACCGTGACCGAGCGGCTCTCGGCCGTGAAGCCGGGCGCGGAGGCGACGACGTCGTACGTCCCGGTGCCGAGGTCGGCGGAGAACGTCCCCGACGGGCCGGCGGCGACCGAGGCGACGACCGCGCTGCCCAGGTGGAACGCGACGACGGCGCCGGCGATGCCGCCGCCGCCCTCCGCCGCGACCCAGCCGGAAACGGGGAACACCTGGTCGACCGAGAGCGGCACGAGCCCGATCGCGGGCGCGACGATCGTCGCGCCGCTGACGGCGCTGGCGACCGCGTAGCCGTCCTCGTAGCCCGGGGCGCTGACGGAGATCGTGAGCGACCCCGGCGGCGTCGCGATCCGGTACGCGCCGGCGAGGTCGGTCGCGGTCGGCGCGTCACACGCCAGGTAGGCGTAGGTCGGGCAGCCCTCGACGGTGGCGTTGTCGACCGCGTCGCCCGTCAGCGCGTCGACGACCGTCCCGGCGACCACGCCGTACTCCTCGAGGAAGACGTAGCCCATGTTGACCGTCTCGCCGTTGACGATCGAGACGGGCCGGTAGCTCGTGTTGAAGTCCGGCGCCGCGGCGGTCAGGATGTACTGGCCGGGGGTGATCGTGAGGGCGAACGAGCCGTTCGGGCCCGCGGTCGCGAAGACGTCGCACGGGCCGGTCGGCGTCCCGCCGAGCGGCGAGCAGAGGGCGAGCGAGGCCCCGCCGAGCGCGAGGCCGGTCGGCAGGCCCCGGACCGTCCCGAAGATCTCGCCGTCGGCGACCATGAGGTACGGCGCGGCCCACCCCCAGGTGTCCGGCGCGACGACGACCGACTCGGTGTAGTTCCCCACGAAGCCGGTCGCCGACACCGTGATCGTGTCGTGGCCCGGCACCGCGGTGACCCAGTAGTATCCGGTGGCGTTCGTCACCTGGTAGACGCAGTACGACGAGAACGAGAGGGTCCCCGGGCAGATCGAGACGACGGCGCCCGGGACCGGGACGTCCCCGGGCAACGCCAGCACCCGGCTCGCGACGACCCCGTAGCCGGTGAGGTTGATCGTCGAGAAGACGTGGGACGTCCCGGGCGCGATGTCGATCTTGTCGGTCGTGTTCGCCTCGTAGCCGGCGTGCGTGACCGTGACCGAATCATCGGGGCCGATCGGCGCGTCGGCGAGGAACTCCCCCAGCAGGTTCGTCGGGAAGACGGAGGCGCCGGACCCGTAGACCGGGTCCGGGCTCGCGGTGGCGACGGCCGCCAGCGGGAGGGCCGTGTGCGTGGTCGAGTCGAGGACGGTCCCGCCGTACGAGAGGGGAGCGGTGTAGTTCACGTAGACGCCCGAGACCCAGCCCCAATGGTCGATGTCGACCGTGCCGGCCTGGGTCGCGTTCGCGCTGGTCAGGTTCGTCGCCTGGCCCGGGAGCACCGGGGCGGCGAGTTGGCTCGTGTTGTAGTCGAGCGAGCCGCCGACGGTGAACTGCACCCGGTTCCCGGACGGGGCCGAGATGTTGACGAAGCCGCCGCCGTTCGTCACCCCGGCCGTCTGGCCGTACCGTCCGTCGATCGGGTCGTTGTACGAGGCGGAGACGCCGACGCCCGCGACCGGCAACCCGGTCACCGAGTCGAGCACCGTCGCCGTCGCCCAGCCGTACTCGAGGAGGTCGGCCGGCGCGACGTTGATCGACATGTTGAAGCCCGGCCCCGAGATCGGCCAGACGCGGGTCGTGTTGGCGTACGCGAGGTTCGGCAGCGCCGAGGTGATGTTCGTCGAGCCGGCGATGTTCTGGCCGTCGAGGAAGACCGTCCAGAGACCCGCGCCGTTGGCGTACTCGAGCGCGTAGCCGTTGTTGAGGCCGTTCGTGATCGCGTCGATCGTCGCCCACCGGGCCGGAGTCGTCTGGTTGTCGGTGGCGTTGGTCAGGTTGCCGACCTCGTAGAGGTACCCCTGGAACGAGCCGAACAGGGGCAGGGGGAGGGTCTCCGACGGGGGCAACCACGTTTCGTTCGCCGAGACGTTCAGGAACAGGACCGGGGCGATCGCGCCCCACTGGGCGCTCCCGTCCCCACCGGGGAACACCTCGTACGCCTGGATCTGGAGACCGTAGCCGACGTAGGTCGGGATGTAGTAGTCGCCGGACGTCCCGGACGGACCCGAGGCGAGGCAGAGCAGGTCGGCGTTGCAGACATCGACCGAGCTGGGGAGCACGAGCGGGATCGCGGTGTGCTGCCCGGCGGAGAGGTTGATCCGGACCAGCGGCCACGGCGAGAGGCTCAGGTTCCCGTGGATCCACGGGACCGGCTGCATCGGCACGGAGCCGACGTTCGTGACCGGGAGCGTCAGGGCCGCGAGCGGGTAGGTGAGCGGGGCGTACCCGGCCGCGGAGGCCGTCAGGTTGTAGACCCCGGTCGGCAGGCTCTCGTTGAAGAAGCCGCCGGAGTTCGAGCCGCCGCCGAAGATCACGCAGTTCGTCGGGTTGGAGACCGGGCAGGCGCTCATCGTCGGGACGAGCACGCCGGCCCCGGTCGTGTTGTCGACGAACCGGCCCGTGACCCAGGTCGACGCCGTCCCCTGCACGCTCGGGGCGGTGGCCCCGGGCGAGGCCCGCGGGGCGCCCGACGTCCCGACCGACTGCAGCACGAGGTTCGGCACGACGGTCGTGGCGTTCACGGTCGCGTTGACGAACGTCCAGTCGGTGACGTAGCCGGGGGCGCTCGCCTCGACCTGGTAGGTCGCCCACGGGAGCCAGCCGCCCTCGACGAGGCCGAGGTACGCTCCGTCGGACTGCGTCACCCCCGAGCCGAGCAGCTGGGAGCAGACGGCCGCGGCGCTCGACGCCGTCAACGGGCAGTAGGTGATCGTCGCGTCGATGATCGGGGTCCCGTTCGTCGATTCGACGACCCCTTCCAGCGTCGCGAGGGGGGCGAGCGGGATCGTCGGGGCGACGGTCGGTCCCAGCACCTCGATCCACTCGAAGTTCGTCGTCTCCCCGGTCGCCGCGATCTCCACGGCATTTTCGCCGGGCGGGACCCCGGAGAGCGAGAACCCGCCGGAGTAGTTCCCCTCCCCTTGGACGCAGACGGCGGGGGCTTCCGACTCGGCGGGACAGATCGAGACCGCCGGGAACGGGATCGGCTCCGTGCCTCCTTGCAGCACGACCTGGCCGGTGACCGTGTCTCCGACGGTCAGGTTGATCGACCGGACGCTCGGATCGGTCGCCGCCGCGAGCGTGAGCGGGGCGGACCGCCCCGCCGGCCCTTTGTCGACGCAGCAGATCGTCCACGGGACGCTGACCCACGTCGTGTTCGTCGGATAGCCGACCGAGGTGATGGTGAGCGTCCCGGGGCCGGGCGGCGCCGGGGCGCAGAAGACCGTCGGGCCCGTCTCCGGGCACTCGTTGTCGTCCGCGGTCGAGGAGTAGGTGTACGTCTGCAGCGCGGTCGTCTGCCGCGACTGGACGGCGGCGGTGAACCCGCCCTTCGGGGCCTCCGTCGTCCCGGCGACGTAGACGTTCCCCTCGATGTACGTCCCGGGCGTCAGGTCGAGGTCCCCGATGTCGGTGACCTCGCGGGGCGTGACGTTCGCCCACGTCCAGTTGCTCCAGACGGGGAGGTCGCCGGGGATCGGCCATGTCGGGAACTCCGGTGAGCCGCTGCAGTCGCCGACGGTGTCGGGGAAGACGATGACCTGGTTGCGCAGCGGGTACGCGTCGACGGTGATCGTCGAGGGGACCCCGACGCACCCGCCGTAGAGGGTCGTCGTCTCCGAGGTGTTGTACGTCCCGGTCGCGGGATTGTACCGCGAGGTCGCCGCATCGAAGCCGTCGAGCCCGTTGACCTGCACGACGAACTCGCCGGTCGTGTCATCGAAGAGGGAGGAGGAGCCGCGGGAGACCCCGACGGTCAGCTCGATCTGGCCGAGGGGGGTCAGGTAGATGCGGCAGTCGTTCGGCACGCAGTACGGGTGGGCGGGCGTCGAGCCGGGCACGTACCCGATCGGCGTCTCGTTGACGACGTAGCCGGTCACCTCCGCCAGCACGTAGTCGTACCCGACCGTGCCGTCGGCGATCACGGTGTTCCCGGACTCGATCGCCGTCCCCTGGGCGTCGCACGCCTGGGTGGTGGTCGAGCAGACCGTCAGCGACCCGACGTTGGGGTACTCGATCGAGAGCGCCTGCCGGGTGACGGCGTCGTACAGCTCCGCTTTGACGACGGCGTTCGGCTCGAGGAAGACGGTCCCGATCTGGACCGTCTGTCCGGAGGCGGCCTCCGTCCACGTGAAGTTGTTCTGCCAGATCGCCCCGACGCCGGGGGCGGTGAACGTCAGCTCGCTCGCGACGGCCGGCGGGACCGGCACCCGGAACCAGCCCGAGGTGTTGGTCGTGGCCCCGGGGTTCGCGATGACGCCGGAGTCGCGGCTCAGCCCCTGGATGGCGATCCCGGGGATGCCCGGGTCGCCGACGGTGTTCCCCTCCACGACCCCCTCGACGATGCCGTCCGGGAGCAGCAGGATCGTCCCGACGCCGATGGTGACCCCGAAGACGCACGTCGCGTAGGTCAGGTTCTCCGCGAACCAGTCCGCGGTCGCCGTGATGAAGTCGCTCCCCGCCTCGCAGGTGGCGTTGAACTCGCCGGAGGAGTTCGTGACCGCGGGAACGCAGACCGTGCTCGGGCACGGGGCGGAGCTCGCGAGCGACCCGGTGGTGACCGAGACCCCGGAGAGCAGGTACGTCGGGGCGTCGGGGAGCGCGCTCTGGTTCGCGACGGTCCCGGTGAACCAGCCGAGCGCCACGTCGGCGGCCGGCGGGACGGCCGTCGGGGTCGACGTCGGGGTGGCGTTCGACCCGTTGTGGGCCGCCGCGTATGCGGTGAGGTTCGAGTTGCGCACGATGCTCGCGCCGAGCGAATTCTGGGACGCGATCGGAACGTTCGAGGAGGGGTTGGATCCGGCCAGGGTCGGGCTCGCGGCGGTCGTCGCCGGCGCCGGGGTCGGGGCGGAGACGGCCGCCGTCACCGGGCCGACCTTCGCCGACGACGACGTCGAGAGGGCCGGCGTCAGGGCCGTCGCCGGGACGACGCCGCCGAACGCGAGGAGCCCGACCGTGACGAGCAGCAAGATCACGGCGAACCGGCTCCCGCGAGCGGGGGACCGGGAGGACGGGGCGAAGCGGGACGGCGGGTCGGTCATCGCCCTACACCACGGCCCGGAGCGTCAGGTCGAGCAGGACCGACCGCTCCCGGGGCGCGAGCTCCGCGTGGGTCTTGGCGAGGTGGACCTCGAGGCTGGTCCGCGTCATGTACGACCGGGTGCAGACGGGGCAGGGGAGCCCCGTCGGGACATCGTTGTAGCCGGCGCATCCGCAGTGCATGACATGACATGGCATGAGCCCGGCGGTCCCACTCCGGGAAGTCGGATAGCGATGCCGGCTGCCGCCGCCGACCGCGACGTAGTGGCTCCCCCGGAGGTGGCCGCAGACCGCACACGCGCGCAGCCGCAGGAGGCGTCGCTGTCCTACCATCCGACCCGCCGCCGTGCGGAGGGACCCGGTGCCGATGGCGTCCGTGCCATGGTGACGCGAGGCACACCGCCCCCAAGTATATGTAGAGAATGTGGCCCGGGCGACGGAGTTCTCAGTTTCTGTCCGGTTCCCGACGTCCGGCGCGACGGCCGAGGCCCTACAGGACGTGGCGGTCGAACTCGGCGGGCGGGAGCGTCAGCCCGAGGTTCCCGACGAGGCCGCTGACCTCGCGGATGTACCGCTCGCGGGCCTCCTCGTTCGTCCACCGCTTGAGCCCGAACTCGATCGCGCGGCGGCTCGTGTCGGAGTTCGAGTGGCCGAACATGTCGAGCGCGCGCGGGTACCACTTGTTGACGGCCGCCTGGGCCTCCGCGGGGGTCCCGGCGTACTTCGGGCCGTCGTGGACCATCCGGCGGAGCACGCTGGCGCCGAAGTTCAGGTGCAGTTGCTCCTCGCTCAGCATCAACGGCATGGCGCGCGCGAGCGGCCCGTACGAGCACTCCTGGAACGCCCGCAGCTGGTAGACGCCGACCCGGTCGACGAAGCAGGTGAACGCGCCGACGTCCGACCAGGCGTCGAACGCCATGTTGAACGCGTCGAGCTTGTGCTCGCCTTCGCGCTTCGCGAGCAGCTCGTCGATCAGCTGCTGGCCGCGCTCGCCGAAGTCGCGGAGGATACGGCACGCCTGCAGGCCGTGGCGCGCCTCGTCCGCGATGATCCGCGACTCGATCCACCGGTCCTCGAGCGTCGGCGCCCGGTCGAGCCACGGCCGGTGCTGCTGAATCGAGGCGAACTCGGTGTCCGCCTGGACGACCATCAGCTTGACGAGGAGCTGCTGCATGTCCGGCGGCACCTCCTCCGCCGTCTCGTACTTGTGGACGCCCGCGCTGCTCCCCCAGAGGATCTCGCGGACCGGGGCGATCGTCCCCCCGTCCTTCAGGCTCGCGGCGCCCGCGCGCGTGCGCGGCGCGTCGGCGGGCGGTGGGGAGGAGGCCATCGTTCGCTCCGACGTCGACGAGGGCTCAGCGGCCCTTAAAGGTGGGCTTGCGCTTCTCGACGAACGCCGACAGCCCTTCCTTCGCGTCGTCGGTGACGAACAGGCGGTTCTGCAGCTCGCGCTCGAGCGCGAGCCCGGCGGGGAGCGG
>JASHVP010000034.1 GCA_030044475.1 Thermoplasmata archaeon
CGTCCGGAGCGGCCGAGCGCGGTATGTATCTTTCGAACGAAGTTTCCGGACGCCCTCGGCCGGCTCCGGAGGGTCCCCTCCTCCCGGCGTCGCCCTGCTCCGTGCCCCCTCGTTCCGCCCTCGCGACCAAACGGTCTAAACGACCCACTCCTTCGGGCGCGCTGACCCGAGCCGGGTCGGAGCGGCCGTGGACGAGCGTGCGGGGACGGGAAGGTCGGCGGCGACCGCGCTGCCCCGAAGTCAACCCCGGTGGCCCGGGAACGCGGCCCCGCGGGGTCGTTGGACCGAACCGAGCGAAATCGAAGTCACCGTCCTTCTCCGTCGTCGCGTCGCGCTCCCCGAGAGGCTCACGATGGACCATCTCGGGGCCGTACCCGTCTCCCGGCGACGGTACCTGACGCGCCGTGAGTTTGCGGAGCGCCACGGGGCTCGGCCCGGGGACCTCGACGCGGTGCGGAGGTTTGCGACCGAGTACGGTCTGCGGGTCGGGGAGACGGCCCCGGAGCGTCGGACGATCCAGCTCCGGGGGGCTCCGGCGGCCCTCGAACGTGCGTTCGGCGTGGCGCTCCACGCGTACGACTCGCCGTCGGGTTCGTTTCGTTCCCACGGCGCGCCGGTGCGGGTCCCGTCGGACCTCGCGCCCGCGATCGTCGGGGTGTTCGGGCTGGACTCGCGGCCGCTCCTGCGGCCGCATCTCCGGTGGAACGCCGACCCGTCGGCGCTCGGACTCTCGATCCCGACGGTCGGGACGGCCTACGCCTTCCCGAGCGGGAACACCGGAGCGGGCGTGACGATCGGGATCCTCGAGTTCGGGGGCGGATACTCGACCGCCGACCTGCAGCGGTTCTTCACCGGCATCGGGCGGGGAGTCCCGTCGATCGTGGCGGTCGGAGTCGACGGAGTCGGCAACGCCCCGACCGGTGACGCGCAGGGACCGGATGGGGAGGTGGAACTCGACGTCGAGATGGCCGGCGCGCTCGCTCCCCAGGCACGGATCGCGGTCTACTTCGCCCCCAACACGGAGCAGGGGTTCGTCGATGCGCTCACGACCGCGTTGCACGATGCCACCAACCAACCGGCGATCGTCTCGATCAGCTGGGGAGGCCCCGAGGAGAGCTGGAGCCTCCAGGGCCTCGACGCGCTCGAACAGGCCGCCCAGGACGGGGCGGCCCAGGGCGTGACGATCCTCGCAGCCGCCGGCGACCAGGGAGCCTCCGACGGCGAGTCGTCGGGAGCCCTCGCCGTCGACTTCCCGGCGTCGAGCCCGTATGTGATCGGATGCGGAGGGACCCGACTGACCCTCTCGGGTTCCTCGATCGTCTCGGAAGTCGTCTGGAACGATCTGAGCCAAGGGGAGGGCGCGACCGGGGGTGGAGTGAGCGAGGAGTTCGGGCTCCCCAGCTACCAGTCGGCATCGGACGTGCCGGACGCGCCGAACGGGGCCCCGGGACGGGGGGTGCCGGACGTGGCCGGGAACGCCGATCCCCTCACCGGATACGCCGTGGTGGTCGACGGGCAGGCGAGCGTCATCGGCGGGACGAGCGCCGTCGCTCCCCTTTGGGCGGCCCTGTTCGCCCGCTTCGCCCAGGCGTTCGGGAAGCCGCTCGGGTACGCGAACCCCCTCCTCTACGGGGTTCCCGAGGCCACGGCGTTCCACCCGATCACCTCCGGCGGCAACGGAGGGTACAGTGCGGGTCCCGGCTGGAACCCGTGCACCGGCCTCGGATCCCCGAACGGGGCCGCGTTGCTCGCCGCGCTCCGGGGCGAACCCGCGGACCCGTGACCGGCGCGAGGTCGACTCGGTTCGAGGGCCAGGGCCGCTACGTGCGGGCCCGCGTGAACCACCACTCGTTGCCCCAGGCGTCCCGGACGCCGCCCCGACGTCCGTCCTCCGCGTCTCCCGGCTCCCGAACGGAGGTCGCACCTGCGGCGAGGGCGCGGCGGTACGCGGCGTCGGCGTCCGTCACGTACAGGTGGAGCATCGCCGGGAACGCCGGTCGCCCGGCCGGAGCTTCGGCCATCATGAGCACCGAGTCCGCGATCCGAAACTCCACATGAGCCAGGGCCCCCCGGGCGTCGAGAGCGCGGAAGCCGGGCTCGCCCCCGATCCCCTGTTCGATGAACCGAGCCAGTCCGAGCGCGTCGCGCGCGAGCAAGTACGGGGCGAGTTTCGGCGTTTGCATCGGGTCCATGGGGACCGGAGGCGGTGGGACCGCATAGCCCCGAGGGGGGCTCGACCCCGTCCTCCGCCGGGTCAGATCGAGGGGCCCGACGCCGAGGCGCGATACGGGGCGAGCTGCCGGTCGAGTTCCTCTCGGAGCGCGTGTCTTCGCCGGTCCTCGATCAGACGCCGCTCGAAGGGGGTGAGGTGACGAAGGAAGTCGAACCGTCGGGCCGCCTGGGCCGCGAGCCGGTTCCAGTCCCGCTGGCGGGCGCGACCGATGAGGCGCTCGAGGTCGGGCCAGCTCTTACGTCCCCGGTCCAGGGTCGTGAGGACCCGCGCGGGGTCGAACGCCTCGCGGTCGTTCCAGAGCTTCCCGCAGGCGAGCAGGCGAACGAGGGGCTCGTCGAACCCCTTCTGGCCGTATCGAATGGCGTCATACAGGTCCCGCTCGGTGGCCCGCTGCTGGATCGCCCGCAACTTCTCGGCGATCGCTTCCTCGCGCCGGAGCGAGGCAATCTCGGGAGGTTCGAACGGGAGGGCGGAGAAGTACGACTGCGGCAGGGGTCGCCAGCGGGCCGGGGGGAGGAACGGCGTCTCGCGATAGCTGATCTCGAGGCGGAACCGCCCCTCGTCCCATTCGTGGGCGTAGGCCACCTGGCAGGCCCAATTCCGCTGCGCGGTCCGATAGGGGTCCGCGATCGAGAATCGGACGCCGTGGAACGGCTCGGCCAGGGCCCGGCGCAACCTCCCCTCCGGGTCGATCGGAAGCCCCAGGTTCGTGAAGTCCAGGTCCTCACTCAGCCTCCCGGAGTCGCCCGTGACCATCATCCGGACGTACGTCCCCCCCTTGAACACGAGCTGCGGGGCCACGCCCCGTTCCGAGAGAGCGCTGAGGGCGTAGAGCAGGACCACCTCCTGCTGGGCGATGTGGAGGTCGACGCCCATCACGTTCGCAAATCGGTTCGCCACGTCGCGCGGGATCATCGAATGCGACCTTCCGCGAACAGTTCGGAGTCGGGGACGTTCTCGATCACCCGCCACTCGGGCTCGTGAGGTCCCGTCCGACCGTGGTCGAACGGGGGACCGAGCGGGGCGTAGGCGGCGGATCGCGGGGGCCGGAGCCGCCGAAGGAAGCCTCGCGGCGGCGGCCGGGACGGACGTACCCTCTGCGCCAAGTAGCCCACCCTCTGGGTGAGCGAGCGGCGGCCGACCCGCTCGAGGTAGCGCTCCAACTTCGTCCAGCGTAGCCGCGGCTTGGCGAGCGCGAAGATGTGGGCGGCACCGCCCATCCCGCCCGCGAACTCGGGCCGGTCGATGCAATCGAGCACCGTCCGCTCCAGGTCGCTCACCACGAGGTGCTGGGAGCGTCGAAGGAGGGTCATCGTCCCGAAGAACTGCGGGCGGGCAACGTGGACCAATCGAAACTCGGACGATCCGAATGGCCGATGGCCCGAACGGCCCGGGGTCGCAAGATAGTAGGTCCGCCCGGCCTGCGGGAGGAGTCCGTGCAGCTCGGCGGCCGTGGCATACCCGAAGTAGTACGGTTCGACGAGGAGCCGGCCGACGCGAAACGGGTCCCGGTCCGGCAGGGGCTCCGGACCGCGACGGGACGGATTCAGCAGGTACACCCCGCGGCGGCCGCGGTCGAGCCACCCTTTCCGGACCAGCCGGTGGGCCAGGGTCCGAGCATGCCCGGGGGAGACCGAGACCGCCCGGCGAAGTTCGTCCAGTGTCACCACGCTCCGCCCCTCCCGCTCCCACGAGAGTACGAGCTGTGCCTCCAACCGTGACAGGGACCGAGTTCGCACGGGAGTGGGGTATGTTGTTAATACGATAAAGTTACTGTTTGCGTAACAAAGTCGGTATATGAACATGCCGCGAAGCTCGGTCCGGGGGACCCGCGGCCGGTCGAGGGACGGTGGAGGATCGTCTCCCCTAGGTGAACAACTCCTCGAGCGGATTCTCCATCTCCCGAACCTCTCGCAACTTCACGCCCTGGGCTTCCAGGTCCCGGATCAGCGCGGGCACTTGCTCCGGCCCCGGGAGCTCTCGAAGGTAGTAGTCCCCGCTCCGCTCCCAGCCGTCGAGCGCCGCCGACGCCTCTAAGGCGCGAACTCCCACCACGAAATGGGCCGAGCGAACATTCTCCATCCGGTCGAACAGGGTGAGCGACCCGTTCTTCAGCGTGATGACGTACCGTCCGATCTCGCGCGCCTCGAACAGATTGTGGGAGGAGTAGAGGACGATCCGGTCGCGGCTCAGCTCCAGGATCAGCGTCCGGATCTCCCTCGCCACCTTTGGGTCGAGGTTCGCGGTCGGCTCGTCCAGGAGGTAGATCGCCCGCTCGCGGAGGAAGATCCGGGCGATCGAGACCCGCTTGCGCTGGCCCGCGCTCAACTTCGAGATGTACATCCCCGAGAACTCGCGGATCTGGAGATCGTCGAGGACGCGGTCGACGTCCGTCGGCGAGGCCCGTTCGACCCGGGCGTAGAGGTCGAGGGACTCCCGCACGGTGAGACCGTCCGGCATGCCGTCGATGTGCGAGAGGTAGTGGAGGTGGTCTCGGGCCGACTGCTGCTCGATCGGCACTCCATTGATCAACACCGCTCCGGAGGTGGGCCGAAGGATCCCGGCGATGGTCCGAAAGAGGGTCGTCTTGCCCGCGCCGTTCGGACCCAGCACGACATAGACCGCGGGGGCGTCGATGGTGAACGACACGTCGTGCAGGACGGACCGATTCTGGTAGCCGGACTGGACCGCGCGACAGGTCAAGTTAGTGAAGCCGCTCACCCCGCCCCGG
>JASHVP010000035.1 GCA_030044475.1 Thermoplasmata archaeon
ACGATGAGAAGGCCCAGCGGATCGTCTTCGCGCTGCCCGAGACCCGGACGCTGCTGACGATGCACGTCATGCGTCCCGAGGAGGGGGGTCGCGAGCCGGGCACCGTCTCCGGCCTCGTCTTCCGGTCGTCCGACCCGGTCGCCGCCTGCCGGGAGGTCGTCCGGCGAGGGGGAACGGTGGTCCTGGGACCGACGCCGTTCGACTCTCCCGTCGGGACGTTCCTGCGCGCCGTGATCGCGGACCCCGACGGGAACGAGTTCCTTCTGTCGAACCGGACCGACTGACGGGTTCGTCGGGCCCGGTCCGGGCCTTACCGGCGTCTCGCACCGCGGCGGGGCCGGACCAGCGGAACCAGCGGGGGCAGGACGCGGCTCGATTCGGGGGTCCGCCAGCTCAGGAGCTCGATTCGGATCCCGTTCGACTCTCGGAGGAAGACGAACCGGGTATTCCCTTGATCGAACCGCGCGACCACCCGGGCCCCGGCGCGCGTAAGCCGTGCGACCAGTGGATCCGGCTCCCGGACGCCGAAGATGAGCGCTCGGTCCGTGCGCGGGGCCCGAGGGAACGGCGCGTAGAGCGGCGATCGGTTCGAGAGCTCGAACAGCTCGAGCAGCTGGGCGGTGGCCGGGTCGCGCATCCAGGCGATCCGGGTGCCGTCGGGCATCCGGAACCGCTCCCGGACCCGAAGCCCCAGGATCTCGAAAAAGCGGATCGCGGGTTCGAGCCGGCGGACTCGCACGTCGGCGCAAACGAAGTACGAAGTTCGGCGCACCACGAGCGGAACAGGTCCCCGGGAATGTATCCGTGGCGGTCGTGGCTCGGCGGCCGTCGTCTCGGGACGCCGCGGACCGGCGGACGTCTCCCTCCGCGACGGGTGGGCCCCGGGCGAGCGTCCCGAGTTATACGCCGCCTTTAACTACGCGGACCACGGTGCCGGCACACCCCTACCGGGGTGGGGTTCGCCGATGGCACCAGAGGGAGTCGAAGCCGGAGACGGTGGCGAGCAGCATGCGACGACGAGCCTCGGGTCGGGGCGGTTCTACCGACCGCCCGCCCGGGCTCGGAATCCCCTGGGGCGACTCGGGGTCGCGACGGTGGTCGTCGCGCTGATCGGCCTGCTGGTGGCGAGCGCCCCGTTCGCGTCGGCGACCCCGACCGGCAAGGCGTCGACGACCGTCGCCGCCCCTTTCGGTGGGTACCCGGCCGTCGCCGTGACGTGGGCGGGATATGGGTGCGGCTTCAAGGAGTCCGTGCCGAAGGCCCCGACGTTTGACATCACCACCGGGATCGCTCGGGGGCGCGGCTCCGACTCCATCGCCTCCTGTGGATCGTTGAACGACACCATCATCGTGCTCGTGGAATCCGCGGTGGCCGATGCCACCACGTTCACGACGACGACGGGACCCCACCACATCGTGATCCGGAGCAAGTTCACGTACACCGTCGACCTGACCG
This sequence comes from Thermoplasmata archaeon, assembly GCA_030044475.1. Lineage (GTDB taxonomy): Archaea > Thermoplasmatota > Thermoplasmata > Lutacidiplasmatales > UBA184 > Lutacidiplasma. Next base: position 1,456 of record JASHVP010000035.1, read on the forward strand.
CGACCCCGGGCGGTGCCGGCCAGTCGGCGTTGGCGTACGTTCTCATCGGAGTCGGTGCCTCGGTCGGGATCGTCGGCAGCACGACGGGGTACAATCTCTCGACGTCCACGTTCGCCAACGCAACGGTGCGCGGCACTTTCTCCGGCACGTTCACGGACAGCGCGACACTGAGCGGGACGCTGAACCTGACCGCGGGGGTGACCTACGGCGTGAATTTCGGGTTCGAGCTGTACATCCTGTCGCAGGTGTCACCGGGCGCGAGCTCGGCCTCCGCCTCCGTGAACATGGCGACGCTCGGCGATCACGGCAAGCTGATCTCCATCTCCGAGCCCTGACGTCGCGCCCGGCCCGGCCCGACCGGACCCGCCGGCGCCCCGGCGCGGGCGATGGACGTGCGGGCCCGCCCCGGCGGCTCCGGGGGTGACCCGCCCGTCGCCTCTCGGGACGGGCTCCCCGAGGCGGGTCGGGCGAGGGGAGCGGTTCGGGGCGGTCCCGGGGTCGAGGGCCCTCCGCGTCGCGGCGCCCCCGCTCCCCGTCGGACCCGACTTCCCGACCTCGGACGGATGCGACCGCCAGCAAACTCCTTCTACCCCCGCCCGGATACCCTCGCTCCCGTGTTGGACGTCCACCTCGACAGCTGGTTGCGCACCTTCGGCCCCCGCGGTCGCGAGGAGGTGACCGCCGGCTCGGTCTCCCAACTGCTCGACGTGCTAGAAGGCAAGTACCCGAAGCTTCGGTTCAAGATTCGCGACGAGACCGGGCACCTGCGTCGGTACGTCCGGGTGTTCGTCGACGGCGAGGACGTGAGCGCGACCACGGGTGTTGCGACACCCCTCACCGGAACCGAGAAGGTCGACATCCTGCATTCGATCGCGGGAGGCTGACGGAGCAACGACCATGGCAACGGACCGCAAGGTGCGGGTCCTCCTGGGGACCCGGAAGGGAACGTACGTCGTCGAAGGAGATGCGCGGCGCCGGAGCTGGAAGGTCGGCCCGGTGGCCCACGCCGGCAACGAGGTCTACCACGTCGTGGCGGACCCGCGGCACCCCGGCGTTCTCTACGCGGCCGTCAACAACGGCTTCTGGGGACCGAGCGTCCAGCGGTCGACCGACTGGGGGAAGCGCTGGAAGGAGATCGCCACCCCGCTGACCCCGCTCTCGAAGAACCGCCCCCCGCCGGACGACCCGGGCAACGCCAGCGCGGGACGCCCGCTGATCAACCTCTGGCACATCGAACCGGCGCTCGCCGACGACCCGGCGACGCTCTACCTCGGAGCCGACCCGCACCTCCTCTTCCGCACCCCGGACGAGGGGAAGAGCTGGGAGCCGATCGACAGCATCAACCAGCATCCGGCGAAGAAGGACTGGTCCCCCGGCGCGGGCGGCGCCTGCCTCCACACGATCCTCGTCGACCCGCGCGACGGGAACCGGCTCTACATCGGACTCTCCGCCGTCGGCACCTTCCGCTCCGAGGACGCCGGGCGCTCCTGGACGCCGACGAACAAGGGCGTCGAGACGCCGTTCCTTCCCGAGAAGTTCCCCGAGACGGGGCAGTGCGTCCACCACGTGGTGATGGACGCGGCGAACCCGGACGTCTTCTACCGCCAGGACCACGGCGGGATGTACGTCTCGCACGACCGGATGGACAGCTGGCGGCGGATCGGCAAGCCGCTCGGCGACGACTTCGGCTTCTGTGTCGCGACCCCCGCGGCCGCCCCCGGTCGGGCGTACTTCGTCCGCCTGGGCGGGGAGGCCCGGGTGACCGCCGAAGGATACTTCCAGGTCTTCGAGTGGAACGACGCGACGAAGAAGTGGAAGGCCCTGGTCCGCCCGAAGCAGTTCCCGGGCGATTTCGGGGTCCACCGCGAGGGGATCGCCACGGACCGCCTCGACCCGCCGGGGATCTACGTCGGCACGACCACCGGCCAGCTGTTCCTCAGCCCGGACGGCGGCAAGAGCTGGTCGATGGTCCCGTACGCGTTCCCCGGGATCCACTCGGTCAGCGTCGCGGGGCCGGAAGCGAAGTAGGGCGGAGCGCGCGGCGGGGCGGGAACGGGTTCCCGCCCCCGCCCCCGGTCCTACGCCCCCGGTCTCGGGAAGGTGCTCGCGTCACGGAACCGAGGCCGCCGACGCGAGCGAGCGCACGACCGCCTCGGCCGCGGTGGCGCGACCCTCCGGAGCACGGCCCGTTCCGTCGCCCGGGGGCGGAGGACAGCCTCGCCCCGGGGCCGCGGAGCCGTTCGTTCCGTTGCCGGGGGTCGAGTTCCCGCTCGATGGAGGCGGGGGGCACGGGCCGCACGGGGGGGGCGGCCGGCCCGCGTTCGACGCGTTCCCGGAGGACGCGTTCGACCCCGGCGGCGGGGGGCACGGGCACGGCGGTGGGGGACCTCGGCCCGCGGCGGTTCCGTTGCCCATCGTGGTGCCGTTGGTCGGAGGAGGGGGGCAGCCGCACGGGGGCGGCGCTGTCCCGTTCGCGGTCGCGTTCGACGGAGGGGGGCGGGCGGTCCCGTTCGTGGGCGGGGGACATCCGGGCCCTCCGGCACCGGGCCCCGCGGGCCCGTCGTGCCCGCCGAACCCGACCAGGACGGCCGCGGCCCCACCGCCCGTCGCCAACAGTCCGATCGCCGCCACCACCACCAGGGACGCCACGCCTCGCTTCCCGCGCATCGTCGCACCTCGAGGCCTAGGAGGGGGCGGGCCCGTTAAGCGAATTTTCCGAGAATCCTCCGGAATCGTTCCGGAATCGCTCCTCGAACGCCGACGGATCGAGGCGGCGACCCCCCCCGCTCCGCGACGCCGACCTGACGAACGAAAGGAAGATACTCGGCGAGCCAACTCCCTCGCGGCAGGTCCCTTGGACGACGTCGAGCGCCTCCTCTGGTGGTTGGTCCAGGGAAGTGCCGGCGCTCCGACGCGGGTGCGGATGCTCCGGGCGATCCGGGCGCAGCCTCGGAACGCGCAGCAGCTCGCCGACGTCCTGGGGCTCGACTACTCGACCGTCCGGCACCACCTGAAGGTGCTCGTCGCGAACCGCCTCGTCGAGGCGGCCGGCGAACGGTACGGGCAGGTCTACTTCCTCTCCTCCGCCCTCGAAGGCCGGTGGCCGGTCCTGGAACGGATCGTCGCCCGACGTCCGAGCGCGGAGGGAAGGACGTAGCAGATGACGACGGTAGGTGGGGACCGGAGCTTCGGGTCGGCCGGCGTGTGGGTGCTCCTCGTGGTGGTCGTCGGGGTGGGACTGGGGACCCTGCTCGCGCTCACCCTGCCGGGCCCTCCGGCCGGTCCCCCGTCCGGGCCGGGCGCCGGGCCGATCCCGCCCCACGCGCTGAACGTCGCGATGGTCGTCCTCTCGTCGGTCAGCATCGCGCTCCTCCTCGCGCTGCTCGTCGTCTACGGGCGGACGTACCGGACGACCCGGGCCCCGTTCGTGCTCGGGTTGTGGGTCTTCCTCCTGGCGCTCCTCCTCGAGAGCATCCTGAGCTCCCCGCTGCTGTTCACCGCGTTCGGGGTCGGCCCCGGGAGCCTCGGCCGGTTCCTCACGTTCGGCCAGCTGCTGATGTGCGTCGCGCTGACGATCTTCCTGTACCTGAGCCTGGAGTAGCGAGGTCCGGGGCGCTAGTCCGGGAGGACGAGCGTCAGCGCAAGCGGCCCGACGTACGCGCTCGTCGGGGCCCGGACCGTGACGTTCACCCACTGGAGGGGCGAGTCGACGACCGAGAGCTGGGAGACCTCGAACGGGGCCGCGGCCGTCACCCCGAGCACCCGGAAGCAGAGCGTCGTGCAGGAGAGCGAGGCGACGAACGTCGTCCCGCCCCGGACCGAGAGCCCCGACGTGCTCGCGAGGAGGCCGCCCTCCGCATACCAGTCGATCGACGTGACGCGGACCGTGACGGGGCCGCTCGCGATCGCGGCGACGTCCGCCGCGACGAAGACGAGCAGCAGGACGACCGCCAGGACGAGCGCCACCCGGACCCAGGGCACCCGGGACGGCACGTGCCGGCGCAGCGCGACCTGGTCGTACCCTCCGTAGAAGGTCGCGACCGAATCGTGCATCGTCACCTCGACGCCCCGGCCGACCGGCGAGCGACGCCGGCCCGGGCCGCTCTCGGCAACGGGCGCGCGGAGGCTTGGAACATCGGTTCCACGTGCGCTGACGGAAGATAGGGGCCGTTCCCCTACTTGAGACCACGGTTGGGTTCGCACGCCGCGATACGTCGCGGCGGGTTGCCCGGGAGGTCAGCCGAGCTGGTCGAGTTCCGCCCGCAGGTCCGTCTCGTGGTCGAGGTAGGCGCGCAGGTTGAGCAGATAGTACGCCCAGCCCGAGGCGACGCCCCCGTAGAGCGCGACCCACGACTTGCCGGACCGGAATCCCCGGTGCGAGATCGTGAGCCGCGTGCCCCGACCGTGCCGCTTCAGGGTGAACCGGGCCTCGGTCGTCCGGACCTTCTTCCCGCGGAACCGGTCGTTCCATTCGATGCGCAGCTCCCGCGGCGCGTCCACCGAGAGGACCCGTCCTCGCATCGTGGTGCCGCCCGGCCAGCGGAGCCGGTACGGGCCGCCGTCCCGGAGCCCGACGGTCGCCTTCGCGGAGAACCACTTCGTGAGTTGGTCCGGTTCCGTCAGCGCGGCGAAGACCGCGCGCGGCGAGGCCGAGTAATAGAACGTATGCTCGACGGACGGGACCTTCGCCATCGCCCGGGCACCCGGACGGCCCTGATAAGCGGCCCGGCCGTCGCCGAACCGCGTCAGCGGGCGCGGCGGCGCCGGGAGCGCGGGACGGGAATCCCGCACCGCCGGGCGAGACGCCGGTGCTCGGCCGGCGTGATCCATTCGACCTGGAGGTAGTCGAGGAGCTCCCGGTCGGTCATCCCGAGGCGACGCCCTTCCCGGACGGTCCGGCGATACGCGTCGATCTCCGAGGGGGCGTCGACGTAGCTCAGCTTCGGGTAGAACAGGGGGCGGCCCGCGCGGAACTGCCGGACGTGGCAGAGCTCGTGGACCAGGTCGAGGTAGACGGTCCGCAGGTCGCTCGTCGCCAGGTGGCGCGAGCTGATCAAGAGGTGGCCGTCCTCGTCGCTCGTCCCCATGTAGCCGAAGCGGGCGGAGAAGAACTCGACGCGGAGCGACCGAAGGACCTGGGCGGCCTTCGCCCCGAACAGCTCGCGCACGAGCGGCACTTCCTCGAACCCGCGGAAGAACCGAACGAACGGGTACAGCTTCGTCGGCGCGCGGCGCTCGATGCGGACCCCGAATCCCGTCTCGACCGTCATGGGCGTCGGGCGCTCGGAGCGGCGCGGCGTCTAAGCGTCTTCGGCGGGGGGACTCCGTAATACCGCCCGCCGCTTCCGGGGGACCGATGGGCTGGGGCGGAATCCAGAACCTCCCGCCGGGGTACGACGTCTTCCAGGGGAAGGAGCCGCCCCCGAACATCGTCGAGGAGGCGATCCGCGGCAAGGTCGCCGGGCTGAGCCCGGCCCGGGAGCCGCTGTTCGCGGACCTGAAGCGGAACCTCCTCCACCAGGACTATCTGCGGTACTTCGACTCCTGCGTGATCTGCGGCCGGGCGCTGCTGGAGATCGAGGACGGGAGGTACGCCCCCCGGGCGTACTCGGACCTGATCGGCCCGGCGCTCGAGACCGCGGTCGCCCAACTCGAGTCGATCCGTACGGAGGCGGAAGCGGCCCACGCCTCGGGCCGTCCGATGGCGTACGACCCGCTCCCCTCGATGGGGGAGCTGGCCCGACGGTCGTCGGCGATCGCCCTCGCGTTCCCCGAAGCGCCCGGGGCGAAGGAGTTCTCCTCCCGCTGTGAGCAGCTCGTCGCGGCCGTCCGGGCCGCGACGCCCGTCTGAGTCCTTTGGCCCTACACGTCGTAGCGACGCGTGTCCTCCGCGACCTCGGAGTCGGGGAACCCCGCCCGGACCTCGCGGAGGACCTCGGCATCGGTGTCCGGCAGGCTGCCGAGGTGGGTCAGGAACAGCCGCCGGGCGCGCATCGCGCTCGCGGCCGTGGCCGCCTGCGACGCGGTGGAGTGGCCGAACTCGCGCGCGCGCTCTCGGTACCGGTCGGCGTACGTCGACTCGTGGATCACGACGTCCGCCCGCAGGTCGGCGGCGGCGGACGGCTCGCGCGTGTCTCCGGTGTAGAAGACGGTCAGGCCGTCCGCGGCGAGATGATACCCCAGATTGTAGACGCTGTGGTCAAGCGGGACCCCCCGCACGGCCCACGACCCGATCGTCGCGGTCGGGAGCAGCGCTTCCACGACCTTCAGATCGTACTGCTCGGCGGGGTCGCGCACCAGCGCGCGGGCCGAGTTGAGGGCGGCCAGGATGGCGGTGAGGCCGGGCGGGGCCACGATCGTGAGCGGCTTCGTCCGTCCCGCGATCACGGTGTGCATCAGGAGGTCGAACAGCCCCGACAGGTGGTCCGAGTGCAGGTGGGTGATCGCCACTCCGTCGACGCGGTCGAACAGGCCGGCGTCGTGGAGCCGGGCCGCCGTTCCCGCCCCGCAGTCGAGCAGGAGCCCCCCGAGCAGGGCGCTGCACGGGTGGCGGCGGGAGCCGCGGAAATTGCCGGCTCCGGTGCCGAGGAACGTCAGGTCCATGACGTCGGCGAAAGGTCGCTCCCGGAGGTCCGAGCCCCGGGCGGTATTTCAACCCCCAGTCGGTGTCGCGCAGGTCCCTCCGGTGGATTCTCCGGGGCCCGACGGACTTCCGGATATACATCGTCATAAGGCCCGTCGGATTCTCGGTGCGCCCTCGGTCGGGGGCAGGTCGGTCGGATGTCCGCGAGGCGATGGATTCGGGTCGGCGTGGTCGGTCTG
>JASHVP010000036.1 GCA_030044475.1 Thermoplasmata archaeon
GGCGGCCGTGTCCGAGGGCGGCTCGCCGTCCGACGGGCCGGCGGCGCGCGGCGGCTCCGTGCGGTCACGGCCGTTCACGGTCCGGGGGGCTAAAACGTCCCCCCGCCGGCGACGGTCGCGAGCGCCCGCTGCGCCCGCCCTTCCGGGGAGCGGAACCGGTGGCGCCCGGGCCGCTCGCCGCTCCCCCAGCGGAGGAGGAGGTCGCGCCGGTCGACGCCGAGCGGGGCGAGGAGCGTCTCGACGCCGCGGGCGAGGAGCTCGAGGTACGCCCCGGGGTCGTACCGCTCGTCGCCGGTCAGCAGCTCGGCGGCCCGGACCCGGTCGCGGAACGAGCGGCTCCGGCGGTCGAGGATCACGAAGCGGACCTTCTCGCCCGCGTCGCGGACGGCCCCGGCCTCGGCGAGCTGCCGGAGGGCGGCGAGCGAGTCGGTGAACGTGACGAACGCCTCCGGGGCCTGCCCGATCCGGTGCGTGATGAGGAGCTCCTCGACCGGCCACGCGCCGGCCGCGACGCGCTCGGCGATCAGGTCGGCGCGGGCGAGGGCGCGGGGGAGGAGCGCGCGGACCCCGTCGGCGTCCCGCGCGTCGCGGAACAGCGCGAGCAGCTCCGCCTCGAACCGCCGGACGAGCCCGGTCGTGTCGTGGCGCCGGCCGCCGACCCCGCGCAACTTGAACTCGCCCGACTCGTACATCCCGTAGTACCGGTTCGGAACGCCGAGCCCGTGGGTCACCGCCGGCAGGAAGACGATCCAGCGGTACCGGCCCTCGTAGCCGAGCGGGAGGTCGAACCGGGCGCTCATCCGCTCGGCGAACGCGACCGGGTCGGGCGGGCGGCGGGGGTCGTCCGGGCGCAGCCAGAGCGAATCGACGATTCCGTGGACGACCGCGTAGCCGGCCCGCTCCGCCTCGGGGAGGAGACCGGCAATCAGCTCGCGGGCGTAGGCGTTGATCGCCTCGTGGCACTCGATCCGGCCGAACCGCGCGTTGCGGTACCCCTGGTAGCCGAACGCGGTGACGAGGATCCACTTCAGCATCTTCACGCGGCGCTTCAGGCGCGCCGCCGCCTCGGGGGGCGTCCCCGGCCGGGCGAGCGCCGCCTTGTAGGCGAGCCGCCGCGCGAGCAGCGGGGCGAGCGTCCGGGGGATCAGCCCGACCCGGCGGGTGCACGACCGGTAGCCGAGCCCCGGCGCCCGGACGGGGCTCTCGGGGCAGCACCGGCAGTCGAGGGTCTCGGTGGAGAGGTTGCGCCGGACCATGATGTGCGGGTAGAGGCTCGCGAAGTCGAACTCGTCGATCCCGGCGAAGACCCCGACCGGCGGGAGGAAAATCACCCCGCCGCGGTCGCCCCGCACCAGGTGGTCGGCCGTGCGGAACCCCTCGGGCCGGTTCTTCTTCCACGGCACGTGGACGCCGGCGCGGAGGGCCTGGGCCATCTCCATCGCCGTGAAGCAGGTCCCCGGCGACTGGCGGACGACCGTCTGGAGCGAGAGCCGGGAGAGCCGCGCCGCGTCGACGAGCCCGGCGATCGACGCGTCCTCGAACAGGAACGAGTTCTCACGGTCGATGTGGAACCGGCCCGGGAGCGGGAACGACGCCGAGCGGTGGAGGACGCGCCCGTACGACTCGAACGATCGGGCCGGGCGCGCCGCGCGGAAGGCGACCGGCTCCCGGCCCAGCGCGAACTCCGACGGCCCCAGGCCGGCCGCCGCCGCGCGCCGGTACAGCCACGGCAGGTCGAACGCGTCGCCCCCCTCGGTCAAGAGGACGTCCGGGTCCCGTCGGGCGACCTCGGCGACGAGCGCCCGGAGCAGCTCCTCCTCCGGCCCCTCGAGCGTCACGTCCCCGACGACGACCGCGCCGATCCGGCCGTCGGGCGGCGGGATCCGGCCGCGGCGCTCCCCCGCGATGTGGATCGCGAGGCGGTCGACCGAGACCGGCGGCGTCGCGTAGTCGACCGTCTCGGCGGGCTCGGTCGCCCGGAGCGCGGCGCCCGTCCCGACGACCGGCGCGAACGGGTAGAGGTCGTGGGCGAGGTAGTAGAGCTGCGGCGCCCCCTGGTCGACGTCGTAGAGCGTGAACCGCTCGAACCCCCCGCGGGCGTCGACCTCGCGCGCGAGGGCCCGGCGGACGGCGTACCGGTCGGGGACGACGACGAGCGTCGGCCGCGGCCGCCGGTCCGTGAGCGACGGGGCGAGCGGGCGGAGCGCGACGTCCGCGACCGTCGGACGCCCCCCGAGCTCCCGGGCGAGCTCGACCAGGTCGGCCCGCGGCCCCGCGACGAGGAACGGCGGACGGTACTCGACCGCGGTCCGACGGACCCGGCCCGACCGCCGCTCCCGCTCCCAGAGGACGACGGAGCGGCCGTCGGCGCTCTCGGTCAGGTCGAGGATCCAGCCGTCGGGCGCCGCGTCGGCGCGATCCACGGTCAGCGGCGCGCCTTCCCGGGCGCCGCCCCGGGCGGGAGGCGGGCGGCGAGGTCGGTGAGGACGGAGAGGAGGATCGACTCCAGGAGGTCCGGGCTCCCGACGTACGTCGCCTGGGCGACGTACCGCCGCGCGCCGGTCCGGACGAGCTCGAAGGCGGCCCGCTCCTCGGGGGTCGTGAGCAGGCGGGCGAACTCGTCCCACCGCTTCATCCGCTCCTCGAGCGCCTGCCGATACGTCGGGGCGGTACGGCCCATGCCACCACCTCCTCGGCGGGAACGCCCCCGCCGAACGCCTCGATCCCCGTCTGGCCGGCGGCCCGCGGGACGAGCGCGAGCCGCACGTCGTCGCGGAGCGCCCGGGCCCGCAGCGTCGCCGGACCGCGGTCGAAGGCGACCCAGTCGGCCCAGCGGGGCCCCTCATCGGCGAGCCCCGGGAACGTGGCGACGCCGTCCGGGCCGAGCGTGAGGAGGAGCGGGACGCGGACCGCGTCGGCCAGCCGGCGCAGGCTCCGCGCGACGTGGCGGAGCAGCGCCGTCCGCTCGTCGTCGCGGATCTCCGGGTCGGAGAAGAGCGTGGGGAGGTCGTGGCCGATCAGGAGCGTCGGCGGATGGCGGCGCGCCTCGGACGCCCAGCCGTCGACCAGCGCGACCATCTGGTAGGCGGTGAACGCCCGCGCGAGCCGGATCCGCCGGAGCGTCGCGGTCGCGTCGCCGCCGAGCGAGCGGCCGAGCTCGCCGACGCGGTACGGGTGGAACCGGTTCGCCCCCTCGAGGAGCGAGACGCGGCCCTTCACCTGCGCGCAGCCGGCGTAGAGGAGCTCGAGGACCGGCTCGACCGCGACCCGGGGGCCGCACCAGAGCGTCGCCTCGCCGGGGAGGAACCGGCGGGCGAGCCACGGGAACAGCGCCGGCGCGGAGGGGAGGAGCGGCGTGGTGCGGCCGTGCGGCGGGTACGGAGCGTACCGGGGGGCCGTCGCCGGCGCCGGAGGGACCGGGAGCCGCTCCTCCGGCCGGAACGGCTCGAAGAGGAGCGCGTCCTCCGGCGGGAGCGTCGGCTCCACCACGAACGACTCGGCCATCGCCCTCGACCGGTCCGTCGCAGCGCCCCGGCCGCTCTAAAGCGGCGGCTCGGGGGAGTTTGAAACGGCCCGGGAACGGGGCGTTTCCGCCGGCGCTACCGCGCGAGCGGGAAGAGCATCGTGCGCGTCGTCACGACCCGGTCGACCCCGAGCGGGCGCAGGACCTCCTCCCAGGGATCGGCCGGCGCCGGGACGGCGACGACCGTCCGCTGGCCGCCGAGCGCCGCGTGCGCGGCGAACGCCGGGGCGAGGAGCGCGCGCCGGGTCGCGGCGTCGGTCGGCTCCGGGACGGCGGGGAACAGGTAGCCGGTCCGGATCGCCGAGGCGAAGTTCCCCCGCACGACGCCCGCGGTCCGGTCGCCGTTCGCCACGGTCCAGGTCCTCCGGTGCGGCCGCGGCGTGTTCGTGATGATCTCGAGGTGGGAGAGCAGCCCCGGGGCCGCGGGGAGCGCCGCCCGCATCTCGGCCGGTCGGAGGGCGTCGACCCAGTCCGTGAGCGTGCGGTCCGGCGTCGGGACCTCGGCCGAAACCGGAGCCGGGACCGGCGGACCGGAGGGGAGCGGCCCGGCGAACCAGACGTACTCCGCCAGGTCCCGATACCCGAAGCGCCGGTACAGTCGGATCGCGGTCTCGTTCTCGGCCTCGACGTCGAGCACGGCCCAGTTCCGGTGCCGCGCCCGGGCCAGGCCGTGGGCCCGCTCGAGAACCCGCGTCGCCACGCCCCGGCCCCGGGCGGCCGCGTCGGTGGCGACCCCCGCCACGTAGCCGGACCGGGAGAGGAACAGCAGCGTCGCGGTGCCGAGAAGGTGGGTCCGCTCGACGCCGACGAGGACGCGGACCGGGGACCGGCCGAACAGACGGAGGAACCCGAGGAGCGCCCAGATCCCCCGGCGACGCAGGATGGCGACCTGCGCGTCGACCGTGCTCTCGAGGCCGGTCGACCGCTCGAACTCGCCGATCCCCTGGCGCAGGATCGGCTCCCAGGCCGGGAGGTCGGCGAAGCGGAGGTCCCGGACCTCGATCGACGTTGGGGCGGCGGTCATCGTCCCGGTCGGACCGGGCGTGGGGGCGGAAGAAGCCTGCGCCCCGACGGGTCGAAGGGCGGATGGCGGACCGGTCCCTGGGTGGGCCGGGAGGGAGCGACGTTGGCCGACTTGGACGAGCTGCTCCGCCAGGCCTCCGAGCTCCGGACCCGCGGATGGTCGTTCCGCCCGATCGAGGACCGCTGGCAGAGGGGACGGACCTCCTGGGAGTTCTCGGAGATCGCCCGCGCCGACCTGCCGCCGAGCGCCGACCTCCTGGACCTCGGGACCGGGGGCGGGGAGCTCCTGGCCTCCGTGCTCGCCGCGATCGACCCACCGCCGCGGCGCGTCTACGCCACGGAGGGGTACCCCCCGAACCTCCCCGTGGCCCGCGCCCGGCTCTCCGGGGCGGGTGTCGAGGTGCTCCCGACGCGGGACGACCTCCGCATCCCGCTCCCCGCTCGATCGGTCGACCGGGTGATCGACCGTCACGAGGCGTTCGACGCGGCCGAGGTGCGTCGGGTCCTCCGGCCCGGCGGCCGGTTCGTGACCCAGCAGGTCGGTGGAGCGAATTACGTCGAGCTGTCCGACTGGTTCGGGACCGAGCCCGCCCCGGCGCGCAACCGGGTCGACTCGGCGGAGACGCTGGCGGACGAGGTCGAGCGGGCGGGTTTGCCGGTCGTCCGCACCGGGGAGGCGACGTACCCGGAACGGTTCCTCGACGTCGGCGCCCTCGTCTTCTTCCTCCGGATGGCGCCGTGGGAGGTCCCGGGGTTCTCGGTCGAGCGGTTCCGGCCGCAACTCGCTGCCCTCCACGCCGAGGTCGAGCGGACGGGGTCCCTCACGGTCACCGCGCACCGGCTGCTCGTCGTCGCCGAGCGACCGCGGCTCAGTCGAGCCGGGACGGCGCGGACGGCGGGGCGAGGCCGAGCAGGTCGGAGATCGAGCGGCAGTTGACCGCCGCGTCGCCCCGGAAGTGGTTGTTGAAGAACCCGTAGACTACCGTCGCCTCCTCCGCGAGGGCCCGCAACCGCGGGACCCAGGCGGCGAGCTGCTCGGCGGAGTAGGTGTAGTCGTACCAGAGCGGCGCGCCGTGGCCGTGCCAGCGCACGTAGGCGAACGGAGCGGTCACGTCCGCGGCGATCGGGAGATGCGGTCCGTCGACGATCACGTTCGCGAGATGGAACTCGCGCAGCAGGGCGTACGACGCCTCGGCGACCCAGGACCGCTCCCGGAACTCGACCGCCACCGGCAGGTCGGAGGGGAGGGAGGCGTAGAAGGTGCGGACGGTCTCGGGCTCGAACGGCAGCGAGGGGGGGAGCTGGAGCAGGGCGGCGGCCAACCGGCCGGCGTCGCGCAGCGGCTTCAGCACGGCGAGGAACCGGTGCAGCTCCTCGTCGGTGCCGACGAGGCGCAGGTCGTGCGTGATCGTCTGGGGGAACTTGGCCGCGAACCGGAACCGGGACGGAGTCCTCCGGACCCAGGACGCGGCCACCGACGGCGGCGGGAGCCGGTAGAACGTCGAATTCACTTCGACGACCGGGAAGAGCGTCGCGTAGTACCGGAGTCGGTCGGAGACCCCGTGGGGCGGGTAGACGCGCCCGACCCACTCCGGGTAATCCCAGCCGCTCGTCCCGAGCACCAGGTCGCCCACCGTGGCCCCGGTCCGTCACCGGCCGGTGGCCGTAAAGCCCCATCCCGAGGTCGCGAAACGCTCTTAGGAGGCGGTCCGGTCGGAGGGGGGGCATGACCGTCCAGGTCGACATCGACATCGCGAAGTGCACCGGCTGCACGCACTGCAAGGACGTCTGCCCGACGAACGTCTTTGAGCTGCGACCGCGCGACCAGGTGCCGGACGTCGTCGACGACCCGGCCGTCGGGGCGAAGTTCCAGTTCCGGGGCGAGAAGTCGCTCGCCATCAACGGCCCCGAGTGCATCGTCTGCGAAGCGTGCCTGTTCGAGTGCGAAGGCGAGTGCATCCTCATCACCGACGAGGAGCAGCACGTCCACCGCTCGTCGTACAAGTAGCAGGCCGTGCGGACGCCGGCGCCCCAGTTCTTCCGCACGACCGACGAGCTTCGGGCGTGGTTCGACGCGCACCACACGGAGGCGACGGAGCTGTGGATCGGTTTCTTCAAGGCGCACACCGGGCGCTCCGGGGTCGACTACGTCGCCGCCGTGGAAGAGGCGCTCTGCGTCGGGTGGATCGACACGACGGTGCGTCGGATCGACGACGACCGCTACGCGCACCGGTTCACCCCGCGACGTCCGGGAAGTCTATGGAGCGAGATCAACCGGGGGAAACTCGCGCGACTGCGCCGGGAGGGGCGCGTACGGCCGGCGGGCGAGGCGGCCTACGCGGATCGGGCCCCGGATACGACGCGGTACCTGTTCTCCGGACCGGCGACCCGATGGCCGTCCGAGCTGGCGCGACGGTTTCGGGCGGACGTGCGGGCGTGGCGGAACTTCTCCGCGGGGCCGCCCGGGTACCGACGGACGGCCACGCATTGGGTCCTCTCCGCGGTCCGGCCCGAGACCCGCGAACGCCGGTTCCGGGAACTTGTGGCGACCTCCCGCGCCGGGACCCGGCCCCGTCCGTTCCTCGTGACCCGGGTCGAGCGCGAGACGGCCGATCGCGGCCCCGGTCGGGGTCGACCGCGGCCGGATTCCGCCGACCGGCGGCGCCACCGGCGGCACCTCCCGGCAGCCCTTAAATAGGCTGGAACCCCGCCGTTGCCGCCGTGCCCGAGACGCCGAAGGACGCCGGAGAGACCGTCGTGCTCGGGGAGCGGGAGCTCGCGATCGGCTTCCGGTTGATCGGCCTCAAGAACGTCATCGACGTCTCGCCCGAAACCGCGGTCGCCGAGTTCCAGCGGGCGATGACCGCGGGGACGTACTCCCTCCTGATCGCGAGCCAGTCGATCCGTCCGCGCCTGTCCGAATCCCAGCGGGCCACCGCGGACGCTTCGCTCCGCCCTCTCGTCGTCTTCGTGCCGACCCCGAACGGCGAGGCCGAGACGGAGAGCATCGGCCAGCTCGCGAAGCGCGTGCTCGGCGTCACGCTCCAGGTTCCCGCCTAGTTCGGAGGAGAAGATGGCAGGAGTCATCGCCCGGGTGTCCGGTCCGGTCGTGGTCGCCGAAGGGCTCGAGGACGCGAAGATGTACGACGTCGTCCGCGTCGGGACGCTCGGTCTCGTCGGCGAGATCATCCGCCTCGTGAAGGGGACGGCGACCGTCCAGGTCTACGAGGACACGACGGGGATCCGGCCGGGTGACCCGGTCGAGACGACCGGCCAGGCGCTCAGCGTCGAGCTCGGGCCCGGGCTCCTCACCTCGATCTACGACGGCGTCCAGCGGCCCCTCGACTCGATCCAGAAGAGCGCGGGCGACTTCATCACCCGCGGCACGGTCGCCGCGCCGCTCGACGAGAAGAAGGTCTGGTCGTTCACCGCGACCGCGAAGTCCGGGAGCGACGTCGCCCCCGGGACGATCGTCGGCACGGTCCAGGAGACCGAGCTGATCCTCCACAAGATCCTCGTTCCCCCGGGCGTCAAGGGAACCCTCGCCCAGATCAAGAGCGGGAACTTCACGATCCGCGACCCGATCGGCCAGGTCAAGACGGCGAGCGGAACCGTTCCTCTCTTCCTCTCGCAGAAGTGGGTCGTCCGGATCCCGCGCCCGGTCGCCCAGAAGCTCCCGCCGGACATCCCGCTCGTCACCGGCCAGCGGGTCATCGACTCGTTCTTCCCGGTCGCGAAGGGCGGGACCGCGTGCATTCCGGGACCGTTCGGGTCTGGAAAGTGCGTCGCGGGCGAGACTCCCGTGCTCCTGGCGGATGGTCGAGTCGTCGAGATTGCGACGCTCCACGAAGCGGCCGTTCGGGACGGCGTTGTCACCAACGATGGTTCGGACCAGTGGGTCCAATCGGCTCGTCCGGTTCAGCTCGTCTCCCTCCTCAACGACCGACTTGAGGTGAGTCGAACAACGACCTTCTACAAGGGTCGCAGCGACTCACTGATCCGAATTCGTACACGGAGCGGTCGCTCGGTCCGAGTGACGCCGGTCCACCGCTTGTTTGCATTCGGTACCGATGGAGAGCTGCGAGAGACGATGGCCCGCGACCTTCGGCCGGGGGACTTCATCGCCTCAGTCCGACAGGCCCCCACTCCGAAGGGTGCCGCTGCACTGAATCTCTCTCTCCCCGCACTGCAGAGGCACGGGAAGACTCTCCGCGTCCCGGATGCGATGTCGGAGGACTTCGCGGAGCTCCTCGGGTTGTTTGTCGCGGAGGGCTACGTTCGCGCGGACAGGACGATTGTCTTCACGAATTCGGACCCAACCCTCCTCGAGCGATTTTCAAGCCTGGTCCGTGCGGTCTTTGGCCTCGACTCCAAGCTAGAGCGCCAGCCCGGGAAGACTCCGAACGTTCTGGTCGCCAGCCGCTCCCTCGTGCGACTGTTCGATCTCTTGGGCGTAGGTCGCGGGTCGGAGCACAAGCGGATCCCGGCCGCCGTTCTCGCTTCGAACAACGAGATCCTTGCCCGGTTCGTTCGCGGGTATTACCTGGGCGACGGGGGTTTCTTCGACGGCGACGTCGAGTTCACGACAGCGAGCCCCCGGCTACAGATCGATCTGTCGTACGCCCTCTCTCGATATGGGATCCTGAACAGTCTGAGCGTCCGCACCGTCCAAGGGAC
>JASHVP010000037.1 GCA_030044475.1 Thermoplasmata archaeon
CCGGGCCGGCCGCGCGGTGCGGATCGCGGACGAGGCCCGGGCGGCGGTGGCCGCGAGCCGCGCGACGGTGGAGCGGGCCGTCGCCTCCGGCCGGCCGGTCTACGGGGTGACGACCGGGTTCGGGGCGCTCTCGACGACGACGATCCCCCCGGACCGGTCCCGGGAGTTGCAGGTCTCCCTCGTCCGCAGCCACGCGAGCGGGACGGGTCCCCCTCTCCCGACCGACGTCGTGCGCGCGCTGATCCTCCTCCGGCTGAACTCGCTGGCCCGCGGCCTCTCGGGCGTCCGGTTCGAGGTGCTCGAGCGCCTGTCCGACCTGCTGAACCGGGGCCTCGTGCCGTGGATCCCCGAGCAGGGGTCGGTCGGGGCGTCCGGGGACTTGGCCCCGCTCGCCCACCTCGCCCTCGCCCTCACGGGCGAGGGGGCGTTCGTCGACCCGACGAGCTCGGCGCCGCTCCCGGCGGGCGAGGTGCTCGCCCGCGAGGGGGTTCCGCGCCTCGAGCTGGTCGAGAAGGAGGGCGTCTCGATCCTGAACGGGACGGCCCTGATGGCGGCGTACCTCGCGTTGTCGGTGGCGGACGCCCGCGACCTCCTCGACGCAGCGACGATCGCCGCGGCCCTCTCCTACGACGCGCTCGAGGGAAGCCCCGAGGCGCTCGACGACCGGCTCGGGGAGGTCCGCCATGCGCCGGAGCAGCGCCAGGTCGCCGGGTCGCTCCGCGCGCTCCTCGACGGAAGCTCGCTCGTCGTCCGGAAGCCGACCTGGTCGGGGCAGGACCCGTACACGCTCCGGTGCGTGCCCCAGGTCCTCGGCGCGGTCCGCCTGGCGGTCGGGTTCGCCGAAGGGGTGGCCGCGCGCGAGTTGAACGCCGTCACCGACAACCCCGTCGTCTTCCCGGGCGACGAGTTCGTGAACGGCGGGAACTTCCACGGCCAGCCGCTCGCGTTCACGCTGGACGCACTCGCGATCGCCGTCCAGTACGTGGCGGCGTTCTCCGAGCGCCGGGTCGCCCGCCTCGTCCATCCGGCCCTCAACCGGGGTCTCCCGCCGTTCCTGGCCGCCGACCCGGGCGTCGGGTCGGGGTTCATGGTACCCCAGTACCTCGCGGCCGCGCTCGTGAACGAGAACGACACGCTCGTCCATCCGGCGAGCGCCGCGAGCCTGTCGACGTCGGCCGACCAGGAGGATTTCGTGAGCATGGGGCCGTGGGCCGGCGCGAAGCTCCGGCGGGTCCTGGCCAACACGCGGCGGGTCGTGGCCGTCGAGTGGATCGTCGCGGGGCAGGCGCTCGAGCTGCGCCGGCCCCGGACGGGCGGGCGAGGCAGCGAGGTCGCCTTCCGGGCGCTCCGGGCCCGCGTCGCCCCGTGGACGCGCGACCGCAGCCCGGCGCCCGACATCGAGCGCGTCGCGGCCGCGATCGACTCCGGTACCCTCGTGCGCGAGGTCCGCGCGGCGGTCCCGTTCTAACGGACGAGCTCAGCGGGCGGGGACCGGGATCGCGGAGGGGGGCGGCGGCGACGCCGCGGGGAAGCGGACGATCTCCCCGCAGCTCGGACAGCCGTACTCGCTGACCCCACGGTGATGGAGGGCGGTCCGGCACTTCGGGCACGGGATCGGGCGCGACGTGACGTACGCGGCGAACATCTCCTGCGCCCGTCGGTCGGGCAGCGGCGGCCGCGACGCCTCCACCGGCGCGGGAGCCGGGGCGGCCGTCGGGGCGCTCGTCGCGGCCGCGGCGGAGGTCCCGGGGGTCGCCGTGGCCCCGGATCGGGTCGACGAGAGGCGGCCGCACTGGGGGCAGACGGCCAGGTTCGTCGCGCCGGTCGCGATCAGGGGGACGTGGCACGACGGGCAGAGGGTCCGGAACGTCGTTCCGACCACCGTCGGCGGGGGAGCCCGGGGGGCGCGGGACGTCGGCAGCGGGGGCGCCGTGGCCGGCACGCCCGGCGCGGAGATCGGGGTCGGAGGGACGAGCGCCCACCGGACGACGCGGCGTCCCGGGTCGTACGCGAGCGGAGAACCCGGGCGCGCCAGCTCGTGGGCCAGCAGGCGTTCGGCCTTCCGCTCCCGCCACGACAGCGCGGCGGCCAGTCCGGGGACGCTCGTGGTCCCGAGGGAGTGGACGGTGGAACGCAGCCGCTCGAGGTCGTCTTCCGAAGGGCCGAACAGCCCGGACATCGACCGTCCGGCGGCCCGGCCCGTCAAGAACCTATCGTTGGAGGAGCAGGAGCGAGGGAAGGCACCGGACGGCCGACCCCCCGGTCTCTGGACGGTGCCACCAGGGGGTTCGGTCGCCGGTGCCCGAGGCCAACCTACGACAGTTCGCATCCGACTATATAGTTAACTCCACCCTCCGGGCGGTGGTCGGTGGGCGCCGGACCGCCTCCGGAGGGGGCCGGAGCCGACCGAGGTTTGATTACCTCGGTCCGACTAGATGTCGGCTGGCGGACCCGGGACCGCCACGCCATGCCGTCAGCTCACGATGCAGCCGCTGTCGAGGAACGCCGTACCGCCGACCTGACCGACGCCGGGGCGACCCCCCCGATCGAGGCGGTGCTGCTCGGGACGAACGACGACACCCGCCTCCTTCTCCGGGGCCTGATCCGCCTCCACCGGCACCGGGTCGCCCTCGAGGCCCGCTCGATCGACGAGCTGGACTCCCTGGTGCCGTCCGGGCGGTCCCGAGTGCTGATCCAGGACGTCGACCCGGAGGACGACCGGTGGTCGGACGAGCTCCGGTTCGCGCTCGATCGGCATCCGGACCTGCGGGCGCTCGTGCTGCTGCCGACCGACGGGTCGGCGATGCGGGCCGAGGCGATCCGAGCCGGGGCGAGCGCGGTCATCGTCCGGCCGTTCGCAGTCCGGGAGTTGATCCGCAAGGTCGTCGAGGTCGTGGACGACCCGGCGCCCCGTCCCCCGTCGGGCCCGCGCCACCCGTAAAGCCCGGGGGCTCCTCGGGCCGCTCGTGTCCTCCCCGCCGCTCGACCGACTCGCGGCCGCGCTGGACGGGGAGGTCCTCGTCGACCCGGCCGCCCGGGACGGGGCCGGCCGCGACGGGTCGCACCTGCGCGGCCGTCCGGCCGCCGTGGTCCGGCCGGGGGGCCCGGAGGACGTCGTGCGGATCGTCCGATGGGCGCGCCGGAGCCGGGTCCCGCTCGTCCCCCGGGGGGCCGGCACCTCGCTCGACGGGGAGTCGGTCCCGCCCGACGGGGCCGTGGCGGTCGACCTGTCCGGTTGGCGGCGGATCCTCGCCATCGACCCGGATGAGCTGACGGCCCGGGTCGAGCCGGGGGTCGTGAACTTCGAGCTCCAGACGGCCCTCCGGCCCCAGGGGTTGTTCTACCCGCCGAACCCCGGGTCCTGGACCCGGTCGACGATCGGCGGGAACATCGCGACGAACGCGTCGGGCCCCCGCTCGTTCCGGTACGGACCGACGCGGAGCTGGGTGCGCCGCGTGGAGGTGGTCCTGGGCACCGGAGAGCGGGTCGCGCTCGGGACTCCGGCGGCGAAGCGGTCGGTCGGCCCCGAACTCCTCTCCCTCCTGGTCGGCAGCGAAGGGTCGCTCGGGATCGTCACGGAGGCGACGCTGCGTCTCGTTCCGACGCCGGCGGTGCGAGAGGGGCTCGTCGTACCCCTCCCCGAGGGGACCGCGCTCGGGGCTCTCGCCCTGCGGCTCCGGAGGGCCCGGGGCACGGGGCTCTCGGCGATCGAGTACCTCGATCGGGCATGCGCCGACGCGCTCGCCGCCCGCCGACGGGCGGTCGGCCCGACCGACGCGGCGCTCCTCCTGCTCGAGCTCGAAGCCGACGATCGGGCGACCGCGGACGCCCGTCGCCGCGCCGTCGTCGGGGCCCTCCGGGACGGGGGCATCGAGGCGCCGCCGACCCTCTTCGACGACGCGGACGAACTGTGGACGCTGCGGGGCGAGAGCGGGGTCGTCCTCGACGAGCGGTACGGGGAACGGGTCCGCGAGGACGTCGCCGTGCCGCTCTCCCGTCTCGACGAGATGCTCCGCGCGGTCGCCGCGATCTCCGCCGAGGAGGCGGTCCCCGTCTTCCTGTTCGCGCACCTGGGGGAGGGGAGTCTCCATCCGAACTTCGGGGTCGACCCGGCCTCCCGGACCGCGCAACGGGTCCGGACCCGCCTCTGGGACGCGGCGCTCGCGCTGGGAGGCACGATCAGCGGGGAGCACGGGATCGGCCGCCTCAAGCGCGGGTACGTCGCCCGCGAGCTCGGGGCCGGCGCGGTCGCGTGGCTCGCCGACGTGAAGCGCCACTGCGACCCGGACGGGATCCTGAACCCCGGGACGCTCTACCCGCCGCGCGCGCCCGTGCGAGGATCCGGACGGTCGCGGCCGGGAGGGGGAGCCGCTCGACGGCCTTCGGTCGGAGCCACCGCCGGGTCGGGCCGGGGGCTCCCGCCCCCCCGACGAGCGGCCCGGCGAAGACCGTGAGCGAGACCGAGAAGTGGCTGTAGGCGTGCCGCACGACGCCGAGGCGCTGGAGCGGGCCGGCCCGCACCCCGGTCTCCTCCGCGAGCTCCCGGCGGGCCGCCCCCTCGGCCGACTCGTGCGGCCGGATCTTGCCGCCCGGAAACTCCCAGAGGCCGCCGAGGAGGCCCGTCTCCGGCCGACGCTGGACCAGCCAGCGACCGTCGTGTTCGAGTACCACGACCGCGGCCCGGTGGTGGGGCCGACCCGGTCCCCGGCGAGGGGCCGGGATCGCCCCCGGGTCCGGCAGCTCCCGGACCGCCCGGCAGCCGAACGCGACCGGGCAGGCCCCGCAGTTCGGATGCCCCGGGAGGCAGACGGTCTCTCCCAGTTCCATGACCGCTTCCGTGAACTCCCCCGGGCGGTCCGCGGGGACCAGTCCGGCGAGCGCGAGTTCCAAACGCCGTCGGGTCCCGGGCGTCCGGGGATCGCCGGTCTCCCGGGTCCACCGGGCCGCCACGCGGAGCCCGTTGGCCTCGAGCGCGACGGCCGGCGCCCCGAACGCGAGGCTCGCGACGGCCCGGGCGATGTACGGGCCGACCCCGGGCAGCGCCTCCAGCTCCGCGATCGACTCGGGCAGTTGGCCTCCGCGCTCGGCGACCAGCCGGCGGGCCGCGGCGTGGAGGTTCCGCGCCCGGGCGTAGTAGCCCGCCCCCTGCCAGGCCTTGAGGACGGCGGACGCCGGCGCGGCGGCGAGGTCGCCCACGGTCGGGAACCGGGCGAGGAACCGCTCGTAGAGCGGTACCACCGTCGCGACCCGGGTCTGCTGGAGCATCACCTCGGCGACCCAGATCCGGTACGGATCGCGGTCGCGGCGCCACGGGAGCGGCCGCCGGTGGCGCGCGAACCAGGCGACGAGCGCCGGCCCGAGCGCCGGGTCAAGCGGACCGGAGCCGGTCGGCGGGATCCGGGTCGTCGCGCGTCCCCTCGGCGGCGACACGAAGCGCACGTTTAAAGCAGGGCACGAGTTCGATGCGCCCGGGCGACGGACGTGGGGACGGAGCGAGCGCTTCCGGTGCGCGTCAACGACGCGACGTTCGAGGAGGAGGTGATCCGCTCGCGCCTGCCCGTCGTCGTCGACTTCTACGCCGAGTGGTGCGTTCCCTGCCGGGTCACCGAACCGGTCCTCCGGGACCTGAGCCAGCGTCTCGCCGGCCGCGTGAAGTTCGCCAAGGTGAACGTCGACGAGGCGACGGCGGTCACCCGCTCGTTCGGGATCCAGGCGATCCCGACATACCTCTTCGTCGCCGACGGGGCGGAGCGGGGCCGCGAGGTCGGCCCGGTCGACCCCGTCGTCTTCCGCTCGATCCTCCGGCGGTACTTCCCGCGGACGCCCACGCCGGCTAGTGGCGGAACACCCGCCACCCGGTGAAGACCATCGAGATCCCGAACCGCTCGGCGGCCGCGATCACCTCCGGGTCGCGGAGGCTGCCGCCCGGTTGGATGATCGCGGCCACGCCGGCCCGTCCGGCCGCCTCGACGCCGTCGGCGAACGGGAAGAACGCGTCCGAGGCGAGGACCGCCCCCTTCGCCCGGTCGCCCGCGACCTCGCAGGCGAGCTCCACCGCCTTCACGCGGGTCGGCTGACCGGAGCCGATCCCCACGGTCCGGGCGCCGGAGGCGAGGACGATCGCGTTCGACTTCGCGTGCCGGACGACGCGCCAGGCGAAGTCGAGGGAGCACGCCGCCTCCGGGGAGACCGGAGGCCCGGCCTTGAGCTCGAACTCCGCGGGGAGGAGCTCCCGCCGATCGCTCTCCTGGAGCAGCAAGCGGCCGAGCGCGCTCTTCGCCTCCCAGCGGGGGACGGCAGGGTCCGGCGGGGCGATCCGGACGACCTTCAACTTCGGCCGGTGGCCGAGCGCGTCGAACGCCCCCGGGGCGAACTCCGGGGCGGCGAGGAGGTCGACGAAGACGCCCTTGAGCGCGCCCGGGGCGTCGTCCGCGAACGGTCGGTTCACCGCCACGGCGCAGCCGTACCGGGCGACCGGGTCCGTCGCGATCGCCCGCTCGACCGCCTCGCGCACGGTGGCGCCGGTGGCGACCCCGCACGGGGTCGCGTGCTTCACAACGGCGGCCGACGGCCCGGGGAACTCGGCGACGATCCCGAGCGCCGTGTCGAGGTCCAGGAGGTTGGTGTACGACAGCGACTCCCCCTTGACGAGCGCGATCGGGTCCGGCCGGAGGCCGGCGCCCGGCGGCGCCGCCGACCCGTAGACGGCGGCCGACTGGTGCGGGTTCTCCCCGTACCGCAACCGCAGCGGCTCGCGCCGGAAGACCACGGCCGAGGGGAACCCGCCGGTGCGCTCCGGGGCGGGCCGCAGCCCCCAGGCGATCGCCGCGTCGTACTCGGTGCACCGCTCGAAGGCGGCGACCGCGAGCTCGCGGCGCAGGGAGGGCGGGGTCGCGCCGCCGTGCGCCCGGAGCGCCTCGAGGAGCCGCGGGTACTCCGTCGGGTCGGTGACGACCGTCACCCACCGGTGGTTCTTCGCCGCGGCCCGGGCGAGGGTCACGCCCCCGATGTCGACGAACTCCTCCGCGTCGGCGCCGTCCGGGTGCTCCGCCAGGTGGCGCTCGAACGGGTAGAAGTTGACCGCGACGAGGTCGAACGGCAGGAGGTCCCGTTCCCGCAGCTCCGCCACCCCGGCCGGGGTGCGCGGGGCGAGGATCCCCCCGAGGAGCCCCGGATGGAGAGTCTTCACCCGGCCCCCGAACCACGCCCCGATGCCGGTCAGCTCCTCGGCCGGACGGACCGGCACGGGTCCGTCCAGGAGCGCGGCCCGCGTGCCGCCGGTCGCCCAGAGCTCGACGCCGAGCTCGGCGAGACCCCGGCCCAGGACGACGAGGCCGGATTTGTCGTCCACCGAGAGCAACGCGCGGTGGACCGGCGCGTCCGGAGCGTCGTCGCCCGGCACGTCCCGTACCCGGAACGGGGAGGGTGGATGAGAGATAAGTTTCGCGGCGGGGACCTCCCGTCGTCGAGGGGAGCGCGCCACAACCAAGAAATACGGCTCCCGGGGCTAGTATCACCCCTCCCCTGGGTTTCCGATGGCTTCCCGACGGTGGGTCGACGCGCGGCGAGGGACCCCCGGGCGGGTCGGGGCACGGCGCCCGCGTCGCTGGCGCCTCCGGTCCCGCTCCGGCCAAGTCTCGGCGATCGCGACGATCCTGGGCCTGCTCCTCGTCGTCACGTTCATCGCGAACTACCTGACGACGACCCTCCCGAACCAGATGGCGATCAACGACCTCGAACGGGACCAGGTCGTCGAGAACCAGATCGGACGGCTGACGACCCTCCTGCAGGCGGTCACCTCCCCGACGTCGATCGGCGCCCAGGTCTCCCAGCCGATCACCCTCGGCTCCCAGGGCGACCCGCCGTTCGCCGGGGCCGACGGCGCCCAGCTGGGCCCGCTCGCGAACGGCTCCGCCGTCTCCCTGAGCTATACGCTCCTCGGGCCGACCGACATCGTCACCCCGACGGTCACGGCCGGTGGTTCGAGCCGCCCGGCCGGGATCTGTACGCTCACGACGACCTCGCTCACGTGCGCGTCGGGCGGGGGCCGGGTCTGGGGCAACTTCACGGGCATCGTGGAGACGTTCACCGCCTCGCTGACCGCGGGGGAGACGTTCGGCGCGCTGAACTTCTCGACCTCCGAGTCGACGATCACCGTCACCGTCGGCGCCACCCTGGCCTCCACGGTCGGGGTCTACGGCAGCTACGACACGATCTCGGTCTCGAACACCGGCGCGACGACCTTGAACCTGACCGTCGTCGGGTCGAACGACGCGATCACGGTCGCGAACGGCGGCGGCGGGGGCCACGAGCGAATCCTGGTCGTCGGGTCGAACGACGCGGTCACCTTCACCACCGGCGGGAGCAGCCTGGTCGCGCTGTCGTTCTTCGGCGGGAACGACACGTTCTCCCCGCCCGCCGCCTCATCGAGCGGCGGCAACGTCTACGCCGTCTACTTCAACGGCCTCTCCAGCACCTCCCCGTCGCTCTCCTGCCCCGAGGGGAACGTCCCCGCGAACGACGTGGTCGAGTCGAACCCCGCCGCCTGGGGGAACGGCAACACGATGAAGATCGTCTTCAACGACACGTCCGGCACCCCGGGGTCGACGACGCCCGCGACCGGGTGGACGAACACGACGCAGAACCCGACGGCGTTCGCGTGTCCGTTCGTCGCCCAGGTCTCGATCCCGGTGAACGACGTGATCCTCCCGGGCGGCGGGCTGGCCGTTGCCCTGGCCAACACGTACGCCCCCGACGCCGCCGTCGCCCTCGACGAGGGCGCGGTCGTCTTCACCCAACCGGGCGGGACGCCCGTCATGAACGACGGGCCGCAGCTGTCGCTGACCGTCGCCGGCTCCGACGTGCTCGGACTCTCGATCTGGTTCCCGCAGTTCGTCGGCTCGTTCCCGACCCAGTCCGGGTACGGAACGGCCGACTTCTCGGCCCGCCTGCTCGCGGTGACCACGATCTCGATCGCCTCCGGCTCCGCCTACTCGATCGCCCCGACCTCGAACGTCGTCCTGACCGTGGCGACCGCGTACGCGCCCGCCTGGATGACCTGGATCGAGTCGCAGGGATGGCCGATCACGCCGACGTGCGCGCCCGCGACCGGGGCGGCGTGCGTCGGCCCGTACACGTCGAACGGGGCGATCGGGACGGTCTCGCTCGCGATCCCCGCGGCCAACCTGGCGACGTTCTCCGTGACGCTCGCGACGTTCGCGGCGTCCCTCGACTAGGGCGGCGGGGGCCGGGGACCCGCGCGGCGACGTCCGGCGAGCCACGCCTTCGCTCCGACGAGCGTCCCCCAGGTCCGGACGGTGCGCAGCTCGATCGGGCCGAGGGGCCCGTTCCAGGCGTCGCGGGCGCTCGCGGCGTCGGAGTGCTCGACCTCGACGATCGCCCGCGCCCCCTGGGCTCGGACGAGGCGGACGCGCGGCGGACCGGGCCGCCGGCGGGCGAGGGCCTCGCGCAGCACGGACTCGAACTGGGACGGCGACCGCGGGGGAAGCGGTTCCCCCGCCACCTCGATCCCGAGGTAGCGGGGGCGCCGGCGCGAGGGCCTACCGGACGAGGTCGATGACTTCCTCGGACTCACCGGCGGCGTAGCCTCCCTTCTGGCCCAGAAGGCTCGTGGCCCGGACCCCGGTGATGATGAGGAGCACCTTGATGGTGTTCTCCAGCTCGGGCGAGTTCTCGACGGAGCAGCCCCAGATGATCCGGGCCCGCTTCGAGATCTTGCCGCCGACCAGCGCCGCGGCCTTTTCCGCCTCGCTGACGGTCATGGTCGGTCCGCCGATGACGCGGACGAGCGCGCCCGTCGCGTCCTTGAGCTCCACCGAGCCGAGCAAGGGGGAGGTGAGTGCCTCGGTGACCGCCTCGGTGACCCGGTCGGTCGCGCTCTCGCTCTCGCCGAGGCCGATCAGCGCGACCCCGCCGTCCTTCATCACGGTCAGGATGTCGGCGTAATCGAGGTTGACGAGGCCCGGGCGCGTCACGATCTCGGTGATCCCCTTGATCGCGGTCATCAGGACCGCGTCGGCGAGCTTGAACGCCGCGTCGAGCGGCATGCGGGGGACGAGCTCGAGCAGCTTGTCGTTCTGGATGACGATCGTCGTGTCGCAGACGCGGCGCAGGCGCTCCAGCCCGTCGCGGGCCTGCTCCATCCGGGCCGCTCCTTCGCCGGCGAACGGCAGGGTGACGACGCCCATCGTGAGCGCGCCCGCCTCCTTGGCGAGCCGGGCCACGAGGTGGGCCGATCCGGTCCCGGTCCCACCGCCCATCCCGGCGGTGATGAACACGATGTGGGCCCCGTTGAGGAACTGGCGCAGCTCCTCCTCGTTCTCCCGGGCGGCCTCCTCGCCGATCTCCGGGCGGGCGCCGGCGCCGAGACCCTTCGTGGCGCGGCGGCCGATGAGGATCTTGCGGGGGGCGTGGACCGTGAGCAGGTGCTTCGCGTCGGTGTTGATGGCGCACATCTCCGCGCCCTGGATCCCCTCTTCGACGCACCGGTTGATCGTGTTCGACCCGCCGCCGCCGCAGCCGACGATCCGGATGTTGACCTTGAGGGTCTCCGCCAACTTCGCGAGCTCCGCATCGTCCGAGCTCACGTACGCCGGCGCGGTCGGCCCCTTCTCCTCGACCAGGCTCTGGTTCTCCTGGTGCTTCGCGATCGCTTCCTGGATGATGGACTTCATCGTTGGTTCCCCGCAGCGTTTGTCAGACGAGCGTCATACGCTCTGACGGCAAGCATCTCGAAATTTCGTAGATAAACGTTTGTGTAGAGCGGAACTGTTCCAGATTCGGGTCTCGGGCTCGCAGGGCGTCGAGTGGTACATTTCGGGTCGGTCGTTCGCTCGGGCCCGGACTCCGTCGCCGCCAAACCGGGCGACGAGGGGCCGCCGATCATCCGGGCCCCGCCGGAATCGCGGCCCTTCGTGGCGGGGTCCGGCCGCGCTCCCGCCTCGGTCGGGTAGCCGCCCGCGTCGCAACCGCGGCGATCCCCCTCTCCATCGCGGGAGCGATCGGCAGGGGGCGCCGACGACCCAGGATCGGCCGCTCCTGGGGGCCGTCGGCGGGGAGCGAGCGCGCCGGCAAGCCCGACCGTGTCGGAGCGTCGCTCGGCTCCCCACAGGGTCTTACCCGAGCGAGCGCGTGGGGTCCGCTCGATGCCACCTCCGGGACCGACTCCGGAGGTCGAGGGAACGGCGACCCCGGACTTCGACCGGACGGCGGCTCCCCGCCGGTACCGTGACTGGCCCCGCCGCCTCTGGGCCTCCCTTCGCGCGACGAGCCAGGGCGGTTGGTCGACCGCCTCCCGCGACCTCGCGCACTGGGCGGCAGTCGCGGTCCCGATCGGGATCGTCGCCGGCCTCGGAGCGGCCGCCTTCTTCTTCCTGTGGGAACAGTCCACCCAGTTCTTCCTCGTCGGCGTGGTCGGCATCGGATACCCGTATCCCGGCGCGACCAGCGGCCAGCTCGTCGTCTGGTCGAGCTCGTTCCCCCGGATCCTGCTCCTCCCGGCCGTCATGGTCGCCGGGGGCCTCGGGGCGGGCCTGATCGCCCAGTATCTCGCGCCGGAGGTCGCCGGCCACGGGACGGACGAGACGATCGATTCCTTCCACAATCGGCAGGGCGAGATTCGGGGTCGGGTGCCGGTCCTCAAGACCATCGCGTCGGCCCTGACGCTCGGGTCGGGCGGAAGCGGCGGCCGCGAGGGGCCGACCTCGCAGATCGGCGCCGGCTTCGGCTCCTGGTGGGCCGACCGGCTGAAGCTCAGCGACCGCGATCGGCGCATCGCGCTCGCGAGCGGGCTCGGCGCGGGCGTCGGGGCGATTTTCCGGGCGCCGCTCGGAGGGGCGATCTTCTCGGCCGAAATCATGTACACCGGGGACTTCGAGCCCGCGGTCTTCGTCCCTTCGATCATCGCGTCGGTCGTCAGTTACTCCATCTACGGCACGTTCTACGGGTTCGGGACCCTGTTCGGGACCCCGTCGAACCTCGATTGGGTGCCGTTACAGCTCCCGCTCTACGTCATCCTCGCGCTGGTCTGCGCGGGCGCCGGGATCCTGTTCGTCCGTCTTTTTTGGGGGACCCACGGCTGGTTCGACCGCCTCGGTTGGCCCCTGTCGCTCCGGGTCGCGTTCGGAGCGGGTCTCTCCGGGGTCGCCGTCCTGCTGGTCTACGTCCTGCTTCCCTGGCAGGGACACTTCGCCGCTCTCTCCGCGGTCAACGTCGGCTACGGATTCGTCCAGTCGGCGATGCTCGGCCAGGTCGGGCTCACGTCGCTCGTGCCGATTGCGCTCCTCGGGTTGACGGTCGCGATCGGCCTCCGGATGGTCACCACCTCGCTCACCGTCGGGAGCGGCGGGGCGGCCGGTCTGTTCGGGACCTCGGTCGTGGTCGGCGCCTTCATCGGGGCGGCGCTCGGCTCGCTGTTCCACGCGGCGTTCCCCGGCGCGGTCGACGCCGGCGCGATCTCGGCGTTCTCGATCGTCGGGATGATGACCTTCTTCGGGGGGATCTCCAAGGCCCCGCTCGCAGTGCTCGTGATGGCCGTCGAGATGACGGGCAGCTACGTGATCCTCGCCCCGGCGATGGTCGCGATCTTCATCGCGTACGTCGCGACCGGGAAGTACCACCTCTACCGCTCCCAGGTTCCGGCCCGCATCGACAGCCCGGCCCACCGGGAGGAGTACCGCGGACGCCTTCCTCCGGTCCCGGCCCCCGAGTGACCGGTACCGCTCGCTCCCGGTCGCCGTCGCGTCCCCGGAGCGGGTCCGTCGTGCCCGGGCCCCGGTGACGGCGGCGCCTCGTCGCGCGGCCGGGCGATGTCCCGCGGATTCCGGTGTCCCTCGCGACGGCCTTCCCGGGTCACGGGGCGGGCGGTCGATGACGGAGCTCCCGCGCGAGCAGCTCGCCCCGGGGCGTCAGTCGGTACACCTTGAGACGTCGAGGCTGGCCGACGACGTGCCGCAGGTCCTCCTCGACGACGCCGGCCGCGACCAGGCGCCGTAGGACGTTGGTGAGGGCGTTCTGTCGAACGTGGAGCGTCGTCGCCATGCCGGACTGCGTTCGGCCGGGCGGAGCGACGTCGTACGCGCCGAGGGGTCCCTGCCCGGCCAGGTGCACGACGATCCGCTGGGAGAGTCGGAGGACCGGCCCCGTCGGCGGGGCGGACGGGGGAACCGTGGCCTCGGCGGAAGGGGTCACCGCGGGGACGGGGCCTGCCGAGGCCACCGCGGGCCCGTCCGGGATCCCCGAGGGGCCTCCCGGTTCGTCGCCCAGCGGCTCCGTCGACCGACGCCGGACGCGGAGCACGACCACCAGGGCCGTGGCCACGACCCCGAGCGCGAACCCGAGCGCGGCCCACGCCTCGATCGGTCCGAAGCCGACGGACGGTCCGTCGGCGGCCGGCGACGTCAGGTTGACCCACGTGTACGCGGCCGCGGTGGTGTGGGCGCTGTCCTCGGCACGCACGGTGACGTAGAAGTCGCCGGCCCGCTGGTAGGTGTACTGGACGACGAACCCGCTCCCCGTGGACCCATCGCCGAACGACCAGTTGACGGAGAGGAACGTCCCGGTGCCGCCCGTGACGTTGGCCCGGAACGTGACGGTCAGGGGCTCGACCCCCGTGGACGGGGTCGCCGACACCGACACGAGCAGCGGAGCCGCGACGACGTGGAGGACGATCGTGCCGACGGCGTACTGGGCCCCCTCGGAGACGTTCAGGTCCGTCGTGAAGGTCCCGGCCGTCGCGAAGATGTGTTCCGGGTCGGCGAACGACGCGTTCGTCCCGTTGAGCGTGCTCCCGTCCCCGAACGTCCACGCGTAGTACGTCGGGGTCCCGGACGAGACCGTCGACTGGAAGACGACCGCGAGAGGGGCGCTGCCGAACGACGGAGTCGCGGAGAGGGAGACCGAAAAGTCACCGGCCGCGGCGGCGCCGCGGACCGGGCTCCCGGCCGCGGAGCCGGCGACCCCCCCGACGGACGCGAGGACGACGACGCATCCGAGGAGGACGATGCCGCGCCGCACCATCGGTCGCCGATGACCCTACCCCTGCTTTACCTGCGCCGGGGCGGCGGCCGGACCGGGCGCGGGACCGGTCGCTGCTTCGCTCTCGAGGGCCCGCGCGATCCCCTCGCCCTCCCGCCGGTCCACGCGGCGTTGGCGTTCGTACGCCACGCCGACGGTCGTCGCGATCCCGACCGTGATCCCGACGATCGCGGCGATGGCCACCACCGACCAGCCGCCGGAGCCTCCGGGCAGGAAGCCGATCCCGTGCCCAGCCGGCGAGGTGGCGTTGGCCGCGGTGACGTTCACGATCCCGAGGTCGATCCGCAGGACCGACGTGCCCGAATCGGTCACGTTGGCGTACGGCGCGTAGGTCCCCGGCGTGCCGTAGAGGTGGACGGCGAGCCCGTCGTTCTGGGCCGACGATACCGTGCCGTCCCCCCAGACGTACTGGATCGCGTACGGCGGCGCGCCGCCGGTCACATTGACGAGCGCCGCCACTGCGACGGGGTCGGGTCCGGTCGTCTCCACGAACTGATACGTCGCGCTGAGCGGGGAGGCGCCGGTGACGTCGAGGCCGAACGTGACGGTCGCCGCGTCGCCGACCGAGTCGGACGCGGTGGCGGTCACCGAGAAGTTCCCTGGCGCGGTGTACTCATGGCTGATTCCGAAGCTAAGGGGGGCCGTGATCGTCGGGAAGTCGATGAACTGCCCGTCCCCCCAGGTGATGTTCACGTGGTAGGGTGCGGTCCCGCCGGAGATCGCGCCGTTCAGGTCCGCCAAGAACGGGGCCGGGCCGCTCCACTGCACGGGCTGGAGGGACAGGGAAAGGGCCGAGGTGTTCCCGATCCCGCCCGTCACCGAGATCGTCACGTTGCCCGACGCGACCTGGCCGAGCGAGTCGACGAGGATCGCGACTGCAACGTACGTCCCGGGGGACGTGTACGTATGGGTAATCTGGAGTCCGGTCCCGTTCCCGCCGTCTCCGAACGTCCACGCCGCCGAGACGTTGCCGCTGGCGCCGGTGAAGTTCACGAAGAACGTCACGGGCAGCGGGGCCGGCCCGTATCCCGGGTTCGCCCCGATGTGGTACACCTGGAACGAGTCTTGCAACACATCCACGAACGTCGAGGCGTTCCCGGTATCGCCGAGCGGGTCGGCGACCGTCACCGAGATCGTCCAGTTGCCGGGGGAGAGCGGTGCGAAGAACGAATACACGTTCCCACCCCCGTTCCCGGACGGCATCGTTCCGGTCTGCCCCGTCGCGTTCGACGCCGACCAGTTGATCCAGCAGTACCCCTCGCAGGAGAGGGCGCTCACCGACACGTCGGCCCCCGGGGTGCCTCCCTGGTTGTCGGTCGTGGCGGTGAGGGTCACCGGGACGGAGACCGGGGTGCCCCGCGCGTAGATCCACTCCCAGAAGCTCCCGTTGAAGTTCGGTCCCCAGGCTTCGACGTGGACCGCGTACGCGCCCGAGGAGACGAACGTGTGGTCCACGGTGGGACCGGACGCGTTCGAGCCATCGCCGAACCACCACTCGACCGTGGTGACGTTCGACCCGGCGGTGGCGACGCAGAAGGCGACCGCGAGCGGCGCCGGTCCCACGGTGACGTTCGACACGATCCCCGTCGCGTTCGTCGCGCCCGGACACGTGACGGCGGATTGGGCAAGCGAATCCGGCCGGAGCACCGACGGGGCACTGGAGGGAGCCACGACGGCGATCGCCAGCGCGAGGCTCGCCCCGACGAGGGTGAGGACGACCAGGATCGGGGGCAGGGAGAGGCGATCGGCTCGGGGCGAACGGACGTTTCGCGACATCGACCTCCCTGGGTGCGTCCGGGGCTTATCTACCGCTGCGGGAGATACGCCGAGTTTACGCCGGCGAACGGCGTTTCTCTCCACCGGTGGGGCGGCGCGCGGGTGCGACGTCGAACGACCGGCGCCTCGAGCGGGACCCCGGACCGGTCCGGGGCGACGGCCCGGGTCCGGTCGGCTCCAACGACGTCCCTCAGTCGCGACCGCCCCGGTGGCGGGCGGGCCGGGGAACCCACGCGAACCGGTCCGGATCGAGCAGGTCCTCGAGACGGTCGATGCACTCGGCCTCGGTGGCGCCGAGCGCCGCGGCCGCCGTCTGGTCGGCGGCGCGTCCCGGGTAGTCGTCGTCGGGGTACCGGTCCCAGAACCCCCGATAGAGCACGGCCCCGAATCCGGCGGCCCGCGCGCCGGCCAGGTCGAGCTCCGGCCGGTCGCCCACGTGCAGGATCTCGGCCGGACGGAGGTCGAGTCGCCGCGCCGCCTCGGCGAACAGGGCGGGGTCCGGCTTCGCGACGCCGACCTCGCAGGAGGTCACGACCTCCTCGAACTCGGGGCCGTGCCACGCCGGCAGCCGCTCCTGCCAGGTAGCCCCCCGACGCGCCGTGTTCGTGATGGCGATCACCGGCACGCCCCGTCGGCGCAGCTCCCGAGCGACTCGCGTCGCCTCGGGGTTGACGCGGGGCGGGTACTCGGCCATCCCGGCGGACGAATATCGCCGACCCGCCTCCCCCGGTCCCCCGGCTACGACCCCTCCGAGTTCGGTGGCGACCCCGCGGACGTGCATCTCGGGGTCGATCGCCACCGGATCGCGCCCGGTCGCCCGTACCCGGGTCTGGTACGCCTCCAGCGCGGCGCGCACGTCGGCCGGGGCGAACGGCGCCCCGTCCGGCCGTCGGACCAGGTCGGAGAGGACGTCGACGCGCACCTTCCGCCACCCGGCCTCGTCGCCCGCGGCATAGTAGAGGGCCGTGAACCAGAGGTCGAGCGAGAGCGCGCGATACGGGACCGCCGGCGCCACGTCGACCGGCAATCGCTCCGCGAGATAACGCCGGAGGCGGCGGTTCTTACGGCGCCGGGATCGGCGTCGGCGGCCGTCCGTCGACGAGCTGGGCGGCCCGGTACCACAGCTCGAGCGCGACGACGAGCATCCAGAGCAGGGCGGCACCGAGGAAGACCCTCTCGAGCAGCCCGAACGCGTGGTCGGCCACCCGGGGAACGAGCGTCCCGACGAACAGGACGACGAGGGCGGCGACCGTGAGGTCCGCGAGCGGCCGGGCCGCGGACCGGACCCGGTCCCAGGGCGGGTGGCTCGGGAGCGAGGAGGCGACCCACCGCTCACCGAGGGCGACGCACAGGAACGCGAGGGCCGCGGTCGCGTCGTGGATCGCGCCGTGGACGGTCACCGGGCCCGAGACGTCGGTCGGATTCGTCGCCAAGACGAACGCCCCGGCCCCCCAGAGACCGATCAGGGCCAGCCCGGCCCGGGGCCGGTCGACGCCCGGCCAGACCCGGTAGAGCGCGTACACGAGCGCGAGCGACAGGGTCCCCCGCACCGCGAAGTTGAGGTCCATCAGCCAGCCGTACGGTCCGACCCCGAGGTCGCTCTCCGCCTGGGTGATCGGGTTGTAGTGCGGCGGGAGGAGTTGCACGACGATGTCCAGTCCGACGTAGACGGCGATCCCCACGACGGTGATCGCGAGCGCGAGGCGGACCGGCGTCGGCCACCGACCGGTGCGATCCGACACGGACTCCGGGAGGGGACCGGTCGCATAAGGAGCAGCCAAGCGGTCGGTTCGGTCGGGCGATGCGCTACGAAAACTCTCTATCCTGCCCGCTCCTCGGGGCCGGCATGCCGAGCCACGTCGCCCCCCTCGACGCCCTCCTCCGCGAGCGCCATCTCCTGAAGCACCCGTTCTACGTCGCCTGGTCTCACGGCGACGTTCCGCTCGAGACGCTCCGGGACTACGCGGGTCAGTACTATCACTTCGAGTCGAACTTCCCCCGCTACGTCGCGGCGGCCTACTCGCACCTCGTCCGGCCGGAGGATCGCCGGGTCCTGCTCGAGAACCTGATCGACGAGGAGGGCCGGTCCCCGACCCACCCGGAGCTCTGGCTCGATTTCGCCGAGGGCCTGGGCCTCTCGCGCCGGGCGGCCGCCACCGCGCCCCCGCTCGGAGCGACCCGGGAGCTGCTCGGCGCTTACGAGCGGCTCACGTCGATCGGGCCGGCCCCCGCCCTCGCCGCGCTGTACGCCTACGAGTCGCTCTTCCCGGCCATCGCCGCGGAGAAGTCTCGGGGGCTGCGGGAGGAGTACGGGATCCGCGGTCGACGGACCCACGAGTTCTTCCGCGTCCACACGGGAGCGGACGTCGAACACTCGCGCGCGGAGCGGACGATCCTCCAGCACGAGCTCGACCGCTCGCCGCCCGCTCGCGCCGCCGCGCTGCGCGCCGCCCGCACGTCGATCGGGACGTGGTGGAACTTCCTGGACGCGTTCCCCGTCCCGAGGCCGTCGCCGGCGGCCGGTCGCGCGTAGCGCTCCCGGTCGGTCGCCCGCCGATGGCTCCTCGGCGGCGCGTTCGTCCGTCGCGGACGACGGGAACCTCCCACGTCCGGCGCAACCACGACTTCTGGGAACGAACCCAGGCCTGGTACGAGAGTCGGCACGCCGGCCGGCTGGGGGGGCGCCACGCGATGGCATGGGGGAACTGGCGGATTCCCGAGTCCCGCCTCCAGCTCCTGGGCCCCGTCCGCGGACGGGACGTCCTCGAGGTCGCCTGCGGGGCGGCCCGGTGGTCGATCGCCCTCGCCCGCCGGGGGGCCCGGTCCGTCGGGATCGACCTCTCCCCATCGCAGCTCCGCTCGGCCCGGGCCCTTCGGGGCCAGGCCCGGGTCCGCCTGCCGCTGGTCCGGGGCAACGTAGAAGCGCTCCCGTTCCGGGACCGCTCGTTCGACCTCGTCTTCTCCGATTGGGGCGCGTTCACGTTTGCCGACCCGGAGCGGGTCGTCCCCGAATGCGCCCGGGTCCTCCGCCCGGGCGGTCGGCTGGTGTTCGCGGCCGCGAACCCGTGGCGCGCGGTGACGAGCCGGCCCGGGCTGGAGGTCCAGTCGCGGCGCCTCCTGGTCCCGTACTTCGGGACCCGCCGGATCGACTACGGCCCGGGGGACTCGGTCGAGTTCACCCGCACCTACGAGGAGTGGTTCGACCTCTTCGCCCGCTCCGGCTTCTCGGTCGAGCGGCTCGTCGAGACCCGGCCCCCGGTCGGCGTGCGGTCGTCGTACCTCAGTGCCCGGGACGAGCGGTGGGCCCGCTCGTGGCCGATCGAGTCGTTGTGGGGGCTCCGACGCGCCGCCGAGTAGGTCCGGTTCCGCGCGGAGTTATCTTGCGGGCCGGTCTTCGCGGCGCGTGGAGGCGTACTTCCGGGCGATCGAGTCCGAGGTCGACCGGGCGTACGCGGCGGCCGAGCGGGCGCGGCGCGAGGGGCTCGACCCCGAGACGACCCCCGAAGTCCCGCGCGCGCAGGACATGGCGATGCGCGTGGAGAAGCTCCTCGCGCACCTCGGGATCGACGGGATCTCGACCGAGATCCGCGCCCTCGCCGCCCGCCTCCCGCGCGAGGAGGTCGCCGTCGCGATCGCGCGCCGCCTCGCCTCCGACCGGTCGCGCGGTCCGTCCGTCGCGGCCCGGGTCGATGCGGCGCTGCGCGTCGGGCTGGCGATCCTGACCGAGGGGATCCTCGTCGCCCCGCTCGAGGGGCTCGCGGAGGTCCACCTCCGGGATGGGCCGAGCGGCCCCTACATCGAGCTGTACTACGCCGGCCCGATCCGGGCCGCCGGGGGCACCGCCCAGGCCCTCAGCGTTCTCCTCGCGGACATCGTCCGCCGCGACCTCGGGCTCGCCGCGTTCCGTGCCGAGCCGGCCGAGGTGGAGCGGTACCAGGAGGAGATCCCTCTGTACAAGTACCATCAGCACCTCCAGTACGTTCCGACGCCGGAGGAGATCGCGCAGGTCGTGACCCACGTCCCGGTCGCGATCTCGGGCGAGTCGACCGAAGGCGACGCCGAGGTCAGCGCCTTCCGCAACCTGCCCCGGGTGGGGACGAACGGGATCCGCGGCGGGGCGTGCCTGGTGATCGCGGAGGGCCTCTGCCAGAAGTCCGCGAAGCTCCGGAAGGTCGTGGAGAAGCTCGGCCTCGACGGGTGGGAGTTCCTCTCCGAGATCGGGCACCGGTCGGTCGACGAAGAGGAGAGCCGGACGCCGAAGTACCTCCAGGACTCCGTCGGGGGACGACCGGTCCTCGCGCACCCGAACCATCCGGGGGGATTCCGCCTCGTCTACGGCCGGGCCCGGACCACCGGCCTCGCCGCGTGCGCGGTGAACCCGGCGACGATGGTGGTCCTGCAGCATTTCGTCGCGATCGGCACCCAGGTCAAGCTGGAGTACCCGGGGAAGGCGACCGCGATGGGGACGTGCGACACGATCGACGGACCGATCGTCGAGCTCGACGACGGCACGGTGACCGCGGTCCACGACGTGCCCCGGGCCGAAGCGCTCCTGCCGCGCATCCGCCGGATCGTCGACCTCGGCGAGCTCCTGGTCGCGTTCGGGGAGTTCCTCGAGAACAACCGACCCCTCGCGCCCCCCGCCTACTCGCTCGACTGGCACCTGGCGGAGCTCGAAGCGGCCGGTGCGGCCGAGGTTCCGCTCCCGGAGTCGTACGACGCCGCCGTCCGCGTCGGACGGGAGCTCGGAGTGCCCCTCCCTCCCCGCTGGCTCCTCTTCTGGCACGACCTCGCCCCGGCCGAGATCCGGGCGCTCTCCGAGTTCGTGGAGCAGAACGGGCGCTGGCACGACGGAGCGGTGGAGCTGCCCGCCGACCCGGAGTGGCACGAGGTACTCGTCCGCCTGGGGTTCCTGTCGTTCCCCCTCGGGCCGGGGGGCGACCGGCGCGGCGAGCCCGAGCCGAGCGCCGCGCTCGTCGGAGGCCTCGGGCTCGCCGTCGATGGGGAGCGCCTCGTCCGGCGCGTGTCCCTCGAGCCGGTCGACCCGGCCCCGCTCGCCTACGTCAGCCGCCTCGCCGAGGTCGAGGTCCGCGCCCGGGGTCCGTCGCGCATCGGCGGCCGCGTCGGCCGCCCGGAGAAAGCGTACCAGCGGACGATGCAGCCGAACGTGCACGGGCTGTTCCCCGTCGGGGACGCCGGCGGGGCCACCCGCTCCCTGCCCGAGGCCGCCCGTCGCACGATGCGGGACGGGACGCGCGTCGAGCTCGGCGTGCGGCGGTGCCCGGCGTGCGACCGGGCGACGGTTTGGCTGCGATGCCCGTGCGGGGCGCACACCGAACCGACGGGAACGACCGAGCCGCAGCGCCTGCCGATCGCCCCGCTCTGGAGCGAGGCGGTCGCGCGGCTCCACCTCGCGCACCCACCGGCGGCGAAGGGCGTGAAGGGGCTCACCTCGCCGGGGAAGGTACCGGAGCCGATCGAGAAGGCGATCCTCCGGGCGTCGCACCAGGTCTCCGTCTACCAGGACGGCACCGCCCGGTTCGACCTGACCGACCTTCCGCTGACCCACTTCCGGCCCGCGGAGGTCGGCACCGACCTGGGGGCCCTCCGCGCGCTCGGCTACCGCTCCGACTGGCTCGGCCGCGAGCTGACCGACCCGGAGCAGCTCCTCGAGCTCCGGCCGCAGGACCTCATCGTCTCGCGGTCGTGCGGGGAGTACCTCGTCCGGCTCGCCCAGTTCGTCGACGACGAGCTCGTGCGCCTCTACGGGCTCGAGCCGTTCTACCGGGCCGAGCGACCGGCCGACCTCGTCGGCCAGCTCGTCGTGGCGCTCGCGCCCCACACCTCGGGGGGCGTCGCGGGGCGGCTCGTCGGGTTCACGGAGGCGGAGGCGTGCTTCGCCCACCCGGTCTTCCACGCCGCGAAGCGCCGGAACTGCGACGGCGACGAGGACTCGGTGACGCTCCTGCTCGACACGCTGCTCAACTTCTCGCGGTCGTTCCTCCCGGCGAGCCGCGGCGCGCTGATGGACAAGCCGCTCGTCCTCACCACCCGGCTGGAGGCGACCGAGGTCGACCAGGAGGCCCACAACGTCGACGTCGGGAGCCGGTACCCGCTCGCGGTCTACCGGGCGGCGGTCGAGCGGCGGAGCCCGAAGGAGGTCGCCGGGCTGGTCGACCAGGTCGGGCGGCGGCTCGGGACGGACCGCGCGCTCGCCGGGTACGGGTTCACCCACGACACGGCGCGGATCGCCGGCGGACCGGTCCGGTCCGCGTACCGGGACGGCCGGTCGATGGCGGAGATGGTCGAGCGGTCGGTCCTGCTCGCCACCGAGATCCGCGCCGTGGACGTCGCCGAGGCGGTGACGCTCGTGCTCAACGCGCACTTCCTCCCCGACGTGATGGGGAACCTGAAGAGCTACGCGACGCAGAAGTTCCGGTGCAAGACGTGCGGCGCCGTCCACCGCCGGCCCCCGCTCACCGGACGGTGCCCGGCGCCGACTCCGGGGGGCGGCCGGTGCGAGGGCGAGCTCCTCTCGACGGTCTACGAGGCGTCGGTGCGCAAGTACCTCCCCCTCTCGCAGCGCCTCGCGCAGGTCGACGGGATCCCGCCGTACGTTCGCCAGCGGATCGAGCTCCTGGCGGACTCGCTCTCGACGCTCTTCCCCGGCGCGGCCGCGCAGACGACCCTCGACCGGTTCTCCCCGGCCGGCGGCCGCGGAACGCCCAAATAGAAGGGGCCGCCTCTCGACCCCCGGCGGGCTTGTGGGGTAGTCTGGACTATCCTGCTGGCCTTCGAAGCCAGCGACCTGGGTTCGAAATCGCGGAGGCGTTCCGCGGCGGAACTCCCAGCAAGCCCGTCCTCCGGACGCCCCTGCGTCGGCGCGACCGGGGCGGCAGCCGGGCCGCGAGGTCGGCGACGATCTCCTCGAGCGGTCGGGTGCCATCGACCCGGAGCCCCGTGTGGACCCGACCGGACTTGCGGAAGACGGCCCGGGCCGCGGCCGCCCCGTGGGAGTCCGCGCGGCCCGCGTCCCGGGCGATGCACGTGCGCAGCGGGACCCGCAGGGTCACCACGAGGTGGGGCGCCGGCAGCCGCCGCGCGAGGTCGGTCAGGACCCGCGGCCAGTAGAAGTTCCCGTCGAGCACGACGGGGCGCCCGACGGCGAACGCGGCCCGAGCGCGCTCGGCGGCGACGCGGTTCGCCGCCCGGAACAGCCGCTCGGTCCCGCCGTCCCACCCGTCCTCGACGAGCGCGTCGATCGAGACGACGGTGGCGCCGACGACCCGCGCGAGGGCGGTGGCGACCGTCGTCTTCCCGGCCCCGAGCGGGCCCCGGACGACGACGTAGTAGGCGCCGCGGGGGGCGGCGCGCCGCCGCCTAGCGGAAGTAGCCGGGGGCCGCCTGCGGTTCGGCGTGCTTCTCTTCCTCGGCCTTCGCGACCTCGAGGATGTCGATCGCGAGGACCGCCGGGATCGGGACCAGCCGCGTCCGTCCCTTCTCCTCGCCGTCGCTCCCGTCGAGTTCGATCGCGAGGACGTTGTCGCCGGCGATGGAGACCAGTCCGCGGTAGAT
Source organism: Thermoplasmata archaeon (assembly GCA_030044475.1). Taxonomy (GTDB): domain Archaea; phylum Thermoplasmatota; class Thermoplasmata; order Lutacidiplasmatales; family UBA184; genus Lutacidiplasma. The sequence continues at coordinate 23,407 of JASHVP010000037.1, forward strand.
GCCGGTCGAGACGATCGCCGCGTCCTCCGGCCCCGCCGACCGGACCCGGACCTTCGAGCCGGTCGTCAGCGCGATCGGCGGCCGCTTCGCGCCGGCCCCCGAGCCGCTCATCGGCCGCCCCGCATCCGCGGCGCGGCGTGCAGCGCCGGCGCGATCTTCGGCGGCGTCTCGCTCCCCTTCTTCTCCACGAGCGTCTGCAAGTGATTCACCGTCTCCCGATAGCGTCGGAGCGCGTTCTGGGCGTTCGCCTCCGTGAAGTCCCACGCGCGCGCCAGGTTCCCATACCGCAGGCGGTACCCCTTCCGGCCCTTCCCGTCCGCGGCCCCCGCGACCTCTTCGAGGAGGTCGAGCGATTTCAGCTTGTTGATGTGGCGATACACGCTCGGCTTGGAGGTGTGCAGCACCGCGGCGAGCTCGTCGGCGTACCACGGGCGCGCCGGGTCGCGTAGGAGGCAGTCGTGCACGAGGCGGTAGGCGATGCTCTGGGGGATCGGTCCTTCCGATCCCCGCCCCTCCTCCCCGTCCGGCAGGTACCCCACCAGGCGGAGGAACTCGCGCAGCACCTCGTCGAGGTCGGCGATCGGCGTGAGAGGGGTGCTGTAACGCAACGCGAGTTCGAATGGCATGCGAGGCGAGTGCCGGACGTTCTGGTGGGATAAAAACACCGAGCTTTCGGCGACGCCTCCGGCGCGAAACGATAACTCCGCGGAGCCGCTCGGAGGCGGCCGATGGCGCCGTTCGAGCTCGTGGCCCCCGAGTCGGTCGACGCCGCGGTCGCGACGCTGCGGGCCGCGGGCGGCGCGCTCCCCCTGGCCGGCGGGACCGACCTCTTGCCGGACCTCGACGCCGGCCGCGTGGACCCGCGGCGGGTCGTCTCGCTCCGCCGCCTCCCGTGGCGGACCCTCGACTGGACCGGCGACTCCCTCGTCGTCGGGGCGACGCTGCCGCTCCGGCGACTGGAGGCCGACCCCGACGTCCGCCGGAGGTTCCCCGGGCTGTACGCCGCCGTGCGGGCCGTCGGCAGCGTCGCGCTCCGGCACCGTGCGACCCTCGGCGGCAACCTCGCGCGGGCGGCCCCCGCTTCCGACCTGATCCCGGTCCTGCTCGCGCTCGACGCGGAGGTCGAAGTCGTCGGTCCGGCGGGGGCCCGGACGGTCCCGGTCGATGCGTTCGTCCTCGGATCGCGCCGGACGGACCTCGGGCCGGCCGACCTGATCCGCTCCGTGCGCCTCCCCGAGTCCCGACCGTCCGCGTACCTCTGGCAGCGCGTCCGTCCCTCCAACGACATCTCGCAGGTCGCGGTCGCGGTCGCGTACTCCCCGTCCCGCCGAGACTGGCGGGTCGCGATGGGCGGGGTCCCCCCTCGGGCGACGCTGCTGTCCGGGGCGGCCGACGCGCTCGAGGGGCCGCGGCCCGACGACGGGTCGATCCGGCGCTCCGCGGAACGAGCGGCCCGCGAAGCCGCGCTCGTCGCGGACAAGCGCGCGAGCGAGGAGTACCGCCGCCGACTGCTCGGAACCCTCCTGGCGCGCGCGACGCGGGCGACCGTTGCCGTGGAGGCGCCGTGACCGGCGGTCCGCTCTCGTGGACGGTGAACGGTCGCGCTCGGGCGGTGACCGGGGTGCCCGACGATGAGCGCCTGCTCGACAGCCTCCGCTGGCGATTGGGCCTCAAAGGGACGAAGGAGGGGTGCCGCTCGGGCGAGTGCGGGGCGTGCACGGTCCTCGTCGACGGCGAGACGACCCTCTCCTGCCTCACGCTCGCCCGGGAGGTCGACGGGGCCTCGATCACGACGATCGAGGGGGTGGGGAGCGACCCGGACGGCGCCGCGGTCCGCCGGGCGTTCGAGGCGGCGGCCGCCGTGCAATGCGGCTACTGCACACCGGGGTTCGTGATGTCGCTCACCGGGCTTCTGCGCGAGCGCGGTCGCTCGGTGCCGCCGGAGGAGATCGCCGAGGAGCTCGGCGGGAACCTCTGCCGGTGCACGGGGTACGTGGCGATCGTGCGGGCGGTCGCCCGCGCGCTCTCGGAGCCGCCGTGAGCTCGACCGTCCGCCCCGACGCGGCCGCGAAGCTCTCGGGCGCGGTCGAGTACGGGATGGACCTCGACGTGCCGGGGATGCTCTGGGGGGCCCTGGTCCTCGCGCCCGAGGGGGCCGGTCGCCTCCGGTCCGTCGACCTCGCCGAGGCCCGAGCGGGGGCGGGCGTGGTGGCGATCGGACCCGACGATCTGCCGGGTCTCTACGGACCCGGCGACCGGGACGTCGACCGTCCTCCGTTCCCCGTCGAACGGATCGCCTACCGGTCCCAGCCCGTCGCGGCGGTCGCCGCGCCGA
>JASHVP010000038.1 GCA_030044475.1 Thermoplasmata archaeon
TCCGGGTCCGAGAACGAGGAGACGGTCAGCACCGGACCGAAGATCTCCTCCCGGACGACCTTCGAGTCCGCCGGCAGGTTCGCGACGACCGTGGGCCGAACGAAGTTCCCCTCGGCCAACGGCGCCTCGGTCGCCCGGACGCCACCGGTGACGACCTCGCCCCCGTCCGAGCGGGCGGCGTCCACGTAGCCGAGGACGCGGTCCATCTGCTCGCGCGACACCATCGGCCCCATCTCCACGCCGTCCTGGAGGCCGGGTCCGAGCTTCGTGGCCTCGGCGATCGCGCGCACCCGCTCGAGGAACGGTCCGCGGACGCTCTCGTGGACGATCAGGCGGGAGGCGGCCCAGCACATCTGCCCCGCGTTCCCGAAGATCCCGAGGGCGACGCCGCGCGCGGCGCGCTCCAGGTCCGCGTCGGGGAAGACGACGACCGGGCTCTTCCCCCCGAGCTCCAGCGTCACCGGGAGGACGCGGCGGGCCGCGAGCTCCGCGATCCGCCCGCCGACGTCGCCGCTCCCGGTGAACGAGACCGACGCGCAGCGGGGGTCGGTGACGAGCGCTTCCCCGACCTCCCCCCCGTTCCCCGGGACGACGTTCAGGATCCCGTCCGGAAGGCCGGCGTCCTTCGCCTTCCGGGCGAGCGCGAGGACGGTGAGCGGCGTGAGGCTCGCGGGCTTCAGCACCACCGCGTTGCCGGCGGCGAGCGCCGGGGCGACGGAGCGCATCGCGAGGAGGAGCGGATAGTTCCACGGCGCGATGTGTACCGTGACCCCGAGCGGCTCGCGCAGCGTGTAGTCGAGCCGGTTCCCCGCCACCGGGATCGTCTCTCCCTCGATCTTGTCGGCGAGACCGGCGACGTACTCCAGGGTCCGGACGACGAAGCCGACGTCGCCCTTGGCCTCCCGGAGCGGCTTGCCCATGTTCCGCGTCTCGAGTCGGGCGAACTCCTCCGCCCCGGTCTCGAGGAGCTGGGCCAGCCGGAGCAGCGCCTTCGCCCGACGACCCCCGTCGTCGGTCGCCCAGAACGACTCGCGGAACGCCCGGTCGGCGACCTCCATCGCGTGCCGCGCATCGTCTGCGGTCGCGACCGCGACCTCGGCCAGGGGACGATTGTCGGACGGGTCGAGCAGGGTCCGGGTCCGCCCGCTCCCGCCCGTCCGCTCCTCGCCGCCGATCACGAGCCCGTAGGTGCTCCCCGCGGCCGCCGCCATCGTCCGTTCGACACCCGCCGTCCACATAGCGGTTCGGGAGGGCCGCGGCCCGGCTACCGCAGCAGCGGGTACGTCCGACCCTTCCACGCGACCGGCCGAGCCCGGGAGCCCCGGGCGATCGACCGGGCCACCAGCACCACGTAGTAGCCGACGGCGAGGGGGTAGAGCAGTCCGTAGTACCCGGGGACGCCGAGCGCCCGCGCGAAGCCGACATGCTTCGCGAAGATCGCGGCGGCGACGACTCCGCCCGCCGCCGCCACGACCCAGCTCCCGACCCAGAGGCCGAACGGCAGGAGGCCGAGCGGAAGCCAGAAGAATCCGAGGAGCGCCGCGAGGAACCCCAGCTGCCGCGCCGTCGAGTACCGCGTTCCGTGGAGGTTCTTGAGCAGCCCTTCCGTCATCTCGGGACCGGTGCGGTACATCCGGGTCTGCACGAGCTCGGGGGCCCAGGCGACGCGCAAGGTCGTGCCCGCCGCCCGGAACCGCTGGGCGAGCGCGACGTCCTCGAGCACATACCCTCGGACCGCGGCGTGGCCGCCGACCGCGTCGTACTCCGCGCGGCGGACGAGGAGGAACTGGCCGTTCGCCATCGCCGTGCGGGAGTCGGGCCGGTTCACGCGGGGGGTCCGGAAGTACGTCAGTACCATCTGGACGTAGAACGGCAGCACGGTCCGCTCCCACCAACCGACCATCTCGATCTGGGAGCCCACGGTCGCGAGCGCGGCCCCCTCGCGCTCGGCCCAGTCGAGCACGGCGCGGACCGCCGTCGGATGGGTTCGGACGTCGGCGTCCAGGAACAGGATCCACGGTCCCGAGGTGGCGGCGGCGCCGGTCGCGCACGCCCAGTTCTTCCCGACCCAACCGTCCGGGAGAGGCGGCTCCGCGAGGCAGCGGACCTTCGGCGAGCGGGCCGCCGCGACCGCTCTCGTCCCGTCCGTCGAGCCGCCGTCCACGACGACGATGTCGAGGTCGACGCCGTCCTGCGCCAGCAGGGCGTCCAGCGTCCCCGGAAGGTCGGTCTCCTCGTTCCGGGCGGCGATGACGACGCTCACCGGTCGGCGTCCGTCGATCGGGAGCGACGGCGGGCCGAGACGGGGCATCTGGTAGGCGAGCACGACCGCCACGCCCTGGAAGAGCAAGACCGCGAGCGCGGCGAGGAGGAGCCCGACGACCCACACCAGGGCCAGCACGTTCGGTCGAAATCGGCCCCTACATAAGCCCGTAGCCGCTCGGAGGCGCCGGCGTCCAGATGGAGACGGTCGAGCACCCCCGCATCCGCCCCGGTCAGCTCGAGGACCGGGCGTACCAGGGGGCGATCGCCGAGGCCGCCCTGGACCGGAACACGCTCGTCGTGCTGCCGACCGGCCTCGGAAAGACCGCGATCGCCTTGCGGGTGGTCGCCGAGCACTTGCGCCGGCACCCGACGCAGTCCGTCCTGTTCCTGGCCCCGACGCGTCCGCTGGTCGTCCAGCATGCTCGAGCCGTCGAGGCGACCCTCTTCGCGCCGGAGCCGCTGGTCCTCACGGGGGCGATCGCCCCCGAGCGGCGCGCACAATTGCTCCGCCCCCCCCAGGTCATCGTCGCCACGCCGCAGGTGATCGCCAATGACCTCGCCGAGGGGAATTTCCCGTTGCGGACCCTCTCCCTCCTCGTGTTCGACGAAGCCCACCGGGCGGTCGGGGACTACCCGTACGTGGCGCTCGGCCGGGCGAACCGGGACGGCCCGCGGGCCCGGGTGCTCGCGCTGACTGCCTCCCCGGGGGGACAGATGCGCCGGATCCAGGAGGTCTGGACGAACCTCGGCATCGAGCACTTCGAGTATCGGACCGAGCACAGTCCCGACGTCGTTCCGTACTTCCACGGCGTCGGCGTGGAGACGCGGCTCGTGCCGGTCCCGCCCGAAGTGCGTCGGCTCGCCGTCCAGTTGCGGACCGCGGTGCTGCGGCAGGCCGAGGTCCTGACCCGGCTCGGACTCCTGCCGGCGGGAGACACGACGCGACGCTCGATGCTCGAGGTCGGCGCCCGGTTGCACCAGCGCCTCGCCGCCGAGCGGGCGGGCGGAGGGACCGCGAGCGGCACGATCTGGACCGCCGTGACCGCGCAGGCCGCGGCGATGAAGGGGCTCCACGCGGTGGCGCTCATCGAAAGCCAGGGCGTCGAGGCGCTCCGGGAGTTCCTCGCCCGGCAGGCCCCCGGACCCGGGAAGCGCCTCACCCCGGCCGCGCGCGCGTTCCTCTCGGACCCGGACGTCGCGGAGGTTCGCGCGACCCTCGACCGGCTGACGCTCGAGCACCCGAAGGTGGCGACCGCCGTCGGACTGGTCCGGGACGAACTGCACCGCAGCCCTTCCGCGCGGGTGATCGTCTTCTCCCAGTTCCGGGACACCGTCGACCTCCTCGTCCGGGAGCTCGAGCGGCTGCGCGACCCGGCCGTCCGCCCCGCCCGGTTCGTCGGGCAGGCATCGCGCGGTATCGAGGCCGGTCTCTCGCAGAAGGAGCAGGTGGCCCTGCTCGACCGGTTCCGGGTCGGCGACGTCAACGCCCTGGTGGCGACGTCGGTCGCCGAGGAGGGGCTCGACATCCCGGCGACCGACCTCGTCGTCTTCTACGAACCGATCCCCGACCTCGTCCGCACGATCCAGCGGAGGGGACGGACCGGACGCGCCCGGACCGGACGGGCGATCGTCCTCGTGGCCGACGGGACGCCCGACGTCGGACTGCACCGGTCCGCCTTCGCCCGCGAACGTCGGATGCACGAGATGCTCGAGCGGGTCGAGGTCACGGCGGGCCGGGGGGGCGCGCTGCCCCCACCGGAGCCGAAGCGCCGGCAGAGAGTCCTCTCGGAGTTCCCGTCCTAGCGGCCCGTGCTGCCGAACCCGCCCGACCGGGACGCGGCCTCGCGCACGCGCCCGGGTCGGAAGCGGGTCGGATGGTCCTCGACCAGGCGGACCTGCGCGATCCGGTCGCCGACCTCGATGCGGTAGAGGCCGTCGAGCAGGTAGGTGAGAGGCACGCGGACCTCGCCGGAGAAGTCGCGGTCGATCGTCCCCGGGGCGTTCACCATCAGCACGCCCCGGACGGAGAGCCCGCTGCGGGGCCGGACCTCGAGGAACGTCCCTTCCGGGCACCGGACCTTGATGCCCGTTCGCACCAGGGCGACCCGGCCCCGCTCGAGGGCGACCGCCTCGGCGGAGGCGAGGTCGAAGCAGGCCGATCCGACCGTCGCGCGTCGGGGGAGGTCGAGCTCGGGAGCCGAGTCGATCCGCTCGACCGTCACGTAGCGCGGTTCGCCGGGCACGGGGCGGGCCACCGCCGCCCGCCCTTTAGGGTTCTCCCACGGGCGCCCCGCCGGGCTCGGGATCCGGCACGCCGCCCTCGGCCGCGAGCCATCGGACGATCAGGCGCCCCTCGGCCCGGCGCAGGATCTTGCCCAGCGCGGGAGCGCTCCGCCCGGTCTGCCGGGCCAGGCGGGTCAAGGTGATGCGGCGGGGCACCGCGTAGTACCCGAGGACCCACGCGCGTCGCACCATCTGGGTCTGCAGCGCCGTCAGCGACTCGGCCGCCCGGTCGCCGACGTAGGGATGTCCGGCGGCCCGGAGCACCCGGTACGGGAACTCCTCCCGGTCCAGTCGGCGCAGCACCCGGCGCAGCGCGGCCTCCTCGCCGTGGAACGACGCGACGACCTTCTCCTCGGTGATCCGGAACGGCGCGGTCGGCGAGATGCCGCCCCCGGCGAGCGCCAGCCATCGGCCGAGTCGCTCCGGGTTCTTTTGACGGACCAGCACGATGTAGTCCCGCGTCCGGGGCCGCCGTTCGACCAGTTCGAAGCTCTCGAGGCCGTAGAGCGCCCGGATCCGGCGGGACTCGCGCTCGAGCTCCGACGCGGTGCGCAGGGGCCCGCGGCGCCGGACGCGCAGCAACTGGAGCCGCCAGCCGCGCTCGAGGCGGAGCGTCTCGAGGAGCTCGACCTCCTCGTACTTCGCGAAGAAGCCGGGCGGGATCACGCCCAGGAGCGCCAGGTCCGCGGTACGGAACTCGAGGGAGACGGACTGCACGGCCGCCGCGAGTCGAGGTTTCGATATGAACCCCGCCCCCGGTCCACGGGTCGTTTAATAAGCGGGACGGCTCGGCGGGCGCCGTGTTGTTCTCGTCCCTCGGCGAGTTCCTGGATGCCCTCGAGGCGGAGCACGACCTCGTCCGGATCCGGACTCCGATCTCTCAGGACCTCGAGATCACCGAGGTCACCCAGCGTGTCCTGCGCGCCGACGGGCCCGCGCTCCTCTTCGAGTCGGTCCGCGGCGCGTCGATGCCGGTCGTGACCAACCTCCTGGGCAGCCCGCGGCGCATCGCGCGGGCCCTCGGCGCTTCGGCGGTCGAGGAGGTCGCCGGGCGGGTCGAGAAGCTCGTCCACCTCCGCCCGCCGGCCGGGTTCGTCGGCGCGGTGAAGGACCTCGGAGGAACGATCGAGACGCTGTCGACCCTCCGGACGCTCGCCCCGAAGCGGGTCCGGTCCGGGCCGGCGCAGGAGGTCGAGGAGCCGACGGTCGACCTCGACCGTCTGCCGATCCTCAAGTGCTGGCCGAAGGACGGGGGGCGCACGATCACGTTCCCCGTGGTCGTCACGAAGGACCCCGAGTCGGGCGAGTCCCACACCGGCATCTATCGGCTCCAGCAGTACTCGAAGACGACGCTCGGGATGCACTTCCAGGTCCACCGGGTCGGCGCGAACAATTTCCGCAAGTGGGCCGCGCGCGGGGAGCGGATGCCCGTGGTCGCGGCGATCGGGGCCGACCCCGCGACCGTCTTCGCGGGCCTCTCCCCGGTCCCCGAGGGCGTCTCGAACTTCGTCTTCGCCGGCTTCCTGCGAGGGGAGGCGGTCGAGCTCGCCCCGGCCCGGTCGGTCGACCTCGAGGTCCCGGCCCAGGCGGAGATCGTGCTCGAAGGGTACGTCGACCCCGACGAGCGCGCCGTCGAGGGACCGTTCGGCGACCACACCGGGTACTACTCGGCGCCCGAGCCGTTCCCGGTCCTCCACGTCACCCGCGTCACCCATCGCGCGCGGCCGGTCTATCTGGGGACGGTCACCGGCAAGCCGCCCACGGAGGACGCCGTCCTCGGGAAGGCGGTCGAGCGGGTGTTCCGACCCGTCGTTCGCCTGGTCCTGCCGGAGATCGTCGACATGGAGCTGCCCGTCGAGGGGCTGTTCATCAACGTCGCGATCGTCGCCATCCGCAAGGCGTACCCCGGCCACCCCCGGAAGGTGATGCACGCGCTCTGGGGCCTCGGCCAGCTGATGTTCGTGCGCTACCTCATCGTCGTCGACGACGACGTCGATGTCCACGACCTCTCCGAGGTGCTCTACCGGGTGGGGCTGCAGGCCGATCCCGCACGCGACCTCGAGCACGTCGAGGGGCCGGTCGACCAGCTGTCGATCTCGAACCCGGTGCCGAATCTCGGTGGGAAGGTCGGGATCGACGCGACGCGCAAGCGGCCCGAGGACGGCTTCCCGCGCGCGTGGCCGGAGGAGATCCGCTCCGACCCGGCGGCCGTCCGGGCCGCCGACGCGCTCCTTCGGGCCGAGCCGGCGCTCGCGCGCCTCCTTGGGCGCTCGCCGCCGTGACCGCACCGGC
>JASHVP010000039.1 GCA_030044475.1 Thermoplasmata archaeon
CCCCTGCGGGCCGGGGAACGACTTGTGGGTGCTCCCGAAGACGACGTCCGCGCCCTCGCGCAGGGGGTCCTGAAATTCGCCTCCGGCGATCAACCCGAGCACGTGCGATGCGTCGTAGAGGACGAGCGCGTCGACGGCGTGGGCGGCCTCGGCGATCTCGCGGAGCGGGTACGGGAACAGGAAGAAGCTCTGGCCCAGCACCACGGCGGTCGGGCGCTCCGCGCGGATGGTGGCCCCGGCGACCTCCGCGGACACCGAGTTCCCGGGCCCGTCCGCGGGGAGGGGTCGCACGGAATACCCGAGCAGCGCCGGGACGAACCCGGGGGCGTACCCATCGTACCCTCCCTGGGCGGGCGGGATCGCCAGCAGCCGGGACTTCGGGGGCAGGAGCGGGGCGAGTACGGAGAGAGCCGCGACGTGGCCCGAGAGCGGGCGCGTCGAGGCGTGGCGGGCGCGGAAGAGCCGGGCCGCGGCCGCGTTCGCGAGCGACTCGATCTGGTCGGTGTACCGGGTGCCCGTGTAACTGTTGTCGAACGTCTCGCCGTCGAGCGTCTGCGAGATTGGCAGGGTGTACCGCCCGGCGAGGTCGCTCCCGAGGTACCGGCGCGCGGTCGGAGAGACCGCGTTCTCGCTGGGGAGGAGGTTGAAGACTTCCCGTCCCCGCCACCGGTCGTGCGCCCGCACGAGGCGGGCGAGCCGGCGCTCCTCGTCAGCCGGCGCCGACGTCATGGCGGCCCGGCGCGTCGGGCCGGGGTCCCTGCGCGAGCTTCCGGCGCTCCCGGTGGCCGCACCGGGGACAGACGAGCTCCTGGCCCGCGATCTGCAGGAGCGCATGGCAGGCCTGGCAGTGCGCGGAGACGACCCCGAGCGGCCCGGCCGCGGTCGTCAGCTTGACCGACGGGCGTGCCTGGAGGACCCGCGCGAGCGCGATGTCGCCGACGGCGAACTCGCCGCTCAGGCTCTCGGTGTACCCCTCCTTCGCCTTCGAGATGTGGATCGTCCCTTCCGGGTCGCCCGGAACGGTCCGTCGGCTCGTGGCCGTGGCGAGGATCGTGCAGACCGCCATCGCGGTCTTCAGCTCGTCCACGCGCACGTAGACGAGGTCGCCCTCCTCGACCGACGGGATCGCGTTCCGCGGCTCGACGTGGACACTCTTGTCGCGGGGGTCGATGTGGGGCGTTCCGAGGAGGGAGGCGTAGATCCGGCCGCGGTCCTCGTACGTCCCCCGGCCCGGCAGGAACTCCTCGGCCGCGCCCAGGTAGTCGCCGGGGAGGACGAGTTTCGGGAGCTCGGGGTCGGTCATGGTGGTTCGGTCGTGAGGGCCCAGAGGTCGACGGCGAGGGGGACCCGCCGACGGGTGTGGTGCGGAAACGTCCGCGCGAACTCCCAGGGGATCGGCCGCGTCTCGACGATGTGCGCGCCGCGCGCGACCGCGCGTCGTGCTATAAAGGTTCGCGACTGGCGCAGCGAGAACGCGAGGACGGACCGCCGGGCGCTGGCGAGCGCTCGGTCCCAGAACGGCCGGTCGGCGTGTCGGCGTTGCGCCCCGAACGGCGGATTCATCAGCACGACGTCGGCCCGCCCCGTCCACTCCTCCACGTCCGCGAGCACGACGTCGACGTCGACCTCGGCGGCGGCCGCCGCCGAGCGGGCCAGCTCCGCCGCGACCGGATCGACCTCCACCGCGGTGACCGGGGTCGCGCCGAGGAGGGCCGCGCCGATCGCGAGGCGTCCGGTTCCGGCTCCGAGGTCGATCACGGAGGTGCCGGCGATCGGCGCCAGGCGGTCGGCCGAGGCGAGCAACTCGGCCGCGGCCTCCGGCGGCGACAGCACCTGCTCGAGGTCCGCTCGCGCCCGGGGGTACGGCGGGACGCGGGCGAGCGCATGGACGAGGTCGGACCGGCGCACGCCCGTGTCAACCGGGCCGGGCGGAAGACGGTCGCGCCCGGGTCCCGGCCGCCGGGTCGGACGATGCGGGGAGCCGGATTTGAACCGGCGAACGCCTGCGCGACAGGATTTCTTCGCCGGGGCGACCGGCGTTTAAGTCCTGCGCCGTTACCGGGCTAGGCTATCCCCGCGGGGCTACCGGGCGGGGGCCGCCGGCGCCTCTTCCTTCGCCGGACGGGCCACCGTCTTCTTGACGGAGACCCGCTTCGGGAAGTACTTCAGGAGCACGACGTCGTTCACCGCGGAGACCCATCGGTAGGGAACGTTGACCGGGCGCGAGTCGTCCACTAACATCGGGCTCGTCTCGTCGACGTAGAGCCCGTCGATCTTCGACGATTCGACGTCGACGACGACGTTGTCGACTTCCCCGAGGAGGCGTCCGTCCGGCGTGTAGATCTGGCGTCCGAGGAGCTCGGTCATCTCGACCAGCATGGCCCGTTCCCGCAGGGCGCGAACGCGGCCCTGCCTTCTTATGCCTTTGGGCGGAAGCGCAGGCGGACCGACCGATTCACGTCGGGTCGGGTCGGCCGTCGTCGCCGTCGGCGTCGGGCGCGGCCTGGCGGACCTGCCCGCGGTACATCTCGAGCAGCTCGTCGGACGTCGTCGCGTCGGTCGGGTCCTTGTCGTCGCGGTATCGGCCGGTGAACCGCGGGAACCGAAGCGCGAGGCCGGCGCCCGCTCGGACCGATCCCTCGGCCGCCCGGTGGATCGGGGAGAGCGTCAGCTCCGCGCCCCGGACCTCCAGGACGAGCCCGGGCCGGAACCAGCGGTCCGGCTCGATCCCCGAGACGACCGAGACCGGGCGCTCGGGGGCCTCGAACGGCGCCAGCCGGTGCGGCATCTCCGCGAGCGCGGCGTCGTCGAACCCGCTGCCGACCTTGCAGAACGACTCGAAGCGATCCTTCCCCGGGTCGTACACGGCGACCAGGAACGCGCCGAACCGGCCCGCGCGCCGTCCGCGCCCGTGGAATCCGCCGACGACGACCCCGTCGATCGAGTCGGTGAGCCCGACGGTGTAGTCGCGCTTGTACTTGATCCACCAGTAGCCACGGGCCCCGGCCCGGTACGAGCTCCCGGCGCCGAGCGACTTCGCCATCACGCCCTCGGCCCCGCCCGCGACGGCCTCCTCCAGGAAGGTGGTCGCCTCCTCGACCGAGGCGACGACCCGCTGGTTCGCGAGGCGGACCCGGTCGGTGGCGCGGACCGCCTCCGTCAGCCGCGCGCGGCGGGCCGGGAAATCGTCGCCGTAGGTCGGCGTGCCCCCCGCGAGCAGGACGTCGAAGAGGAACAGGCAGACCGGGATCTCGGTCTGGGCCCTCTCCAGGTCGTGCTTGCGGCCGCGTCGCCGCGACACCGCCTGGAACGGCTGGATCTCGTCGGTGTCCGGGTCGATCGGCACGCACTCGCCCTCGACGATCGCGGGCTTCGCCCGCACCGCCTTCGGCAGCTCCGCGACGAGCTCGGGGAACTGGGCCGAGATCTCCTCCAGCCGTCGCGAGAACAGTCGCACGGGGCCATCCTTCGGCACGTGCGCCTGCACGCGCAACCCGTCGTACTTGTACTCGAGCGCGGCGGAGCCTCCCATCCGCTCGAGCACCTCGGCGAGCGACGGCTCGCGCTCGGCGAGCATCGGGCGGACCGGGCGTCCGACCTCGAGGGAGATGGCGCCGAGCGCCGCGACCCCGCCGTCGACGAGCGCGCTCGCCACGAGCCCGAGGTCGCTCGAGAGGTTGAACGCCGCCTCGATGCGGACCCGGGCCTCCTTCGTGCCGTCGGCGAACGCGGTCGCGAGGGCGTCCAGGATCGTCATCTCGCGGACGCCGACCCGGAGGGTGCCCAGGACGAACCGGACGAGGTACTTCCCTTCCTGCGGGCTCGCGGGCACGAGGAGGTCGGTGATCGCCTGGACCTTCTGCTCCTGGGACCCCTCGCCCTTCAGCGCCGCGACCCGGGAGAGCTCGGTATAGACGCGCTCCACCGTGAGGGGCGTCGTCGCCTCGAGCGGGCGCCGGGCCGCGAGCAGCTCCTGGGTCGTCGACCCGAGGTCGCCCGAGAGCTTCGTCCGGCGCGCGACCTCCGCCGGCTCGACGCCGGCCGCCTGCGCGACCGCGCGACGGGCGAGCGAGTCCGCCACCCCGAGCTCGACCCCCTCGTACTCCGGCCGGAGCAGGCCCTGGGAGAGGTAGAGGACCCGCGGGAGGTCGGGGGGTCGGAGCGGCCGGATCAGCTCCGCCAGGAGTGCGCGCATCTCGAGGCGCTTCGACGTCGCCTCGAGCCGCTCGTAGGCGGCCGCGAGGTCAGCGTACCGCACCGCGCGCCCCCTCCTGGACGGCCGCGCGCAGCCGGCGCAGGTTGTCGCCGACGGGCCCGCCGGCGAACACGGAGTTGCCGCAGACGAAGAACGTGGCGCCGGCCGCCGCCGCCGCGGGAGCGGTCTCCGCGGTCACGCCGCCGTCGATGGAGAGGTCGCCCCCGGTGCCGAGCGCGTCGAGCCGGGCCCGGGCCGCGGCGACCTTCGGCAGGACCTCCGGAAGGAACTTCTGCCCGGAGAACCCCGGATGGACGCTCATCACGAGCACCTGGTCGACGCGCTCGACGTACGGCTCCGCCGCGGAGAACGGCGTCTCCGGCTTGATCGCGGCGCCGACCTCGGCCCCCAAGTCGTGGGCGGCCCGGATCACCGCGTCGGGGGGCGAGCGGGACTCCAGGTGGAAGACGAGCGTCGACCCGCCGGCGCGGTGGAACGCCTCGAGGTACTGCAGCGGCTCGTCGATCATGAGGTGGACGTCGAGCGGGAGCCGCGTCCGCGCCCGGACGGCGGCGACGAGCGCCGGACCGAACGAGAGGTTCGGAACGAAGTGACCGTCCATCACGTCAAGGTGGAACGCGTCGGCCCCGCCGGCCTCCGCCTCGGCGACGGCTGCGCCGAGCGCGCCGAAATCGGCGCTCAGGAGCGACGGGGCCAGGCGGAGCGCGCGTCGCCCGGTCGGCACGACCGACGCCCAAGTCGGCCCCCTATTTAGGGGACGACCGGGCTCAGAGGAACTCCTCGGGCCGGGGCTCGTTGCCGAACCCGCCGACGGCCCGGCCCGCGCGGATCTCGGCCGCCTCGGGCGTCCAGATCCCGACCTCGACCGGCAGGTACCACGTCGGCCGGAACGGTCGGCGCCGGGACCGCACCTCGGACGGCCGGTGCCAGAGGTACCGCGCGAGGAGGAACTCGAGGTAGACGGCGACGACGAGGCTCACGACGGCCAGCGGCACGCTGCCCGCCTCGACCCAGCCGACGACGAGCCAGATGTCGACGATGAACAGCGCGAGCCCGATCCACCACTTCGTCGCCTCGAAGAAGAACCACTCCTTCCAGGTCGGACCGGGGTCGAGCAGCGCGGCGCGCTTCTCGGCGGCGACCGCCTCGACGCGGTCGCGGAACGCGACGTCCTCCTCGGGGGTCGGCGCGAAGTCGGTGTTCCGGTCCTCGGGGGGTTGGAGGAGCGGCATCGCCCCGTCTCCCGCGTCCTACGACGCGATCGCCGGCGGCTCCGCGGTCGGAGCGGGGGCGGGAGCGGCGCCGGGCTCGGCCGGCGGGGTGTAGAGGTGGCAGGAGACGAGATGGCCGGGGCGGATCTCCGTCAGGAGCGGTTCGACCTTCGAGCAGACCGGCATCACGGCGGGGCAGCGCGTGTGGAACCGGCACCCGGACGGCGGGGCCGCCGGGCTGGGGACGTCCCCCTGCAGGAGGATCCGCTCGCGCTTGAGGTCGGGGTCCGGGATCGGGATCGCCGAGAGGAGCGCCTGCGTGTACGGGTGGAGCGGGCGCGAGAACAGCTCGTCCGTGACCGCCTGCTCGACGACCTGCCCCAGGTACATCACGACGACCCGGCGGCTCATCGCCCGCACGACGGAGAGATGGTGGGAGATGAACAGGTACGCGAGCTGTTGCTCCGCCTGGAGGCGCCGCAGGATGTTCAGGATCTGCGCCTGGACCGAGACGTCGAGCGCGCTCGTCGGCTCGTCGAGGACGACGAACTCCGGCCGCAGGGCGAGCGCCCGCGCGATCCCGATCCGCTGCCGTTGCCCGCCCGAGAACTCATGGGGGAACCGCCACTCGTGCTCGGGATTGAGCCCGACCTGCTGGAGGAGGTCCCGGACTCTCTCGTACCGCTGGGTGCGCGAGCCGGCGTGGTGGATCTCGAGCGGCTCCGCGATGATGTCGCGGACGAGCATCCGGGGCGAGAGCGAACTGAACGGGTCCTGGAAGACGATCTGCAGCTTCCCGCGGAGCCGGCGCATCTGGCCCGCGGACTTCCGGTACAGGGAGTACTGCTCGGCGATCTCGTCCAGCTCGGTGAGCGCCGCCTTCGCCTCCGGGCTCGCGCCCCGCCCGCCCCGCTCCGAGGTGTCCAACTGGGAGTACAGGCCCTCGAGACGCGCGGACGCCTCCGGGCTCGGGCGG
>JASHVP010000002.1 GCA_030044475.1 Thermoplasmata archaeon
GGCCGATCGAAAGATCGGGCGGCTGGTCGAGCTGCTGGACCGCCACGGGGAGGGCGGGCGTACGCTGGTGATCGTGACCGCGGACCACGGACAGTCGTTCGGCGAGAACGGGAACGTGTTCCACGGGTGCGGGGCCACCGACTCGATCGTACGCGTGCCGTTGGTGGTCGGGGCCCCGGATGGGATGGCGCTTCCGCGCCGTGTGGAGCGTTGGACCAGCCTCTGCGAACTCGACTCGTGGCTCAAGGCGACCGCGGCGGGCGAACCCGCGTTCGACGCGGCCGGTCAAGCACCGTTCCCGTACTCGGTCACCGGGCCCGACACGCACGTGGTCTTCTGCGAGGGCGGGCCCGCTTCCGACCCGAACCGCTCCCTGAGGGGGATCCGCCCCGACCAGTCGTGGAATCGTCGGCTCCTGGCCGCATTCCGAGGGAACGAGAAGTTCGTCCTCGACCTCGCCACGGGCGCGATCGGACGGTGGACCATGGAATCGGATCCGGATGGGCGCCCTCCCATGCTCCTCGCCGGGTCCGAGCTGACGGAGGTGCGGACCGACGTGTTCGGGGCCTACGAGACCCAAGATGCCCGGCGCCGGGCCAACGCCGCGGCGGGGCCCGAACCCGTCGAGGTCACCCTCGACGCCCGACTCCGCTCTTGGGGTTACGACTGACCCTCCGGCAGCCGGATCGGGCGCCCCTGCATCCAGGACGGGCGTTCGACGCCGAGAAACTGAAGGACGGTCGGAGCGACGTCTCGGATCGATTGCTGCGGGAGATCGACCGGCGGCCCCGGACGTCTCGGGTCGAAGAACAGAAACACGCCATCGGTCGAGTGCACCGCGTCGTCGGGACCGGTGTCGTTCTCCCGGAGAAACAGCGAGTGATACCCCAGCGTGCCCGCGGACCGCCACGCCAGATCTCCAAAGTAGAGCATCAAGTCCGGCGCGTCCCCCCGAACCTCCTCGTAGATCTGCAGCGGATCGAGGACTTGGACCTTCATCGGGCGACCGTCCGGCCCCTTCAACTGGGCGAGTTCGGCGACCAGGCGCTCCTGCAGCGGCCCGATCTGGTCCGCAGCGACGATTCCCCGGGGTTCCCTCCCTCGCACGTTGAAGAAGATCCGGGCGTAGTACCCGCCGGAGCCCCAGATCGTCGTTCGGTCCCAGTCGATCGGTGCGTCCTCAATCCGGGTTCCCGGTGGGACGGGGCGGGCCAAGCGAAGGTACCCGTGCTGAGCGAGCCATTCGTTGACGCAGAAGCATCCGGCCATCGCCATGCTCCCGTGGTCGGAGGTGATCATCACGGCGACGTCCGGACCCGCCGCGTCGAGCAGGCTCGAAATCCCCTCGTCCACCACCTGATAGTACTCGTCGGCGACCCCTGCGAACGGGTTTCCCGGGAGGAATTCGGGATGGGTGGAGTCGAAGTACTTCCAGTAGGCGTGATGCAATCGGTCGGTGCCGACCTCGTGGATCGCGAACAGATCCCACGGTTCCCGCCGGAGGAGATCTCGGGCGATCGAAAAGCGCGTCCGAGTCATCGAGACGATCTGCTCGAACAACTCTTGGCGTTCCGAGGAGCGGAAGACGACGTCGAACGGATACGGACCGTACTTCTCGGTGAGCTCGGATCCCAGTTCCGGAGGAAAGGTAAACTCCGGGGCGCCGGGCGGTGTGAGGAAGTCCGAGATGTAGACCCCATTCACCGCCGGGGGAGGATACCCCATCGGCATCCCGACCACGGCGACCCGCCGGCCCGCATCCGAAGCGAGCCGAAAGACGGTCGGAACCGGAACTTGATCGGAGGTGGGAACGTAGGTCTCGGTATAGGAGTGGGCGGCCCGGTGCCGGAACCCGTAGAAGCCAAGCGTCCCCGGATCCACGCCGGTGAACATCACCGGCCACGCCGGCACCGAGATGGGAGGATCGGTCGTATGCAGCGAGGCTCGCACTCCGCGGTCCACCAGCCGGGCCGTCGACGGCATTCGGTGCTTGTACCGCCGGAAGAGGAACTCGGACGGAACCCCGTCGAGACCGATGACCAACAGGCGACGGGCGCCGGACCCGGACGACGCCATTGGGACGCGACAGGGAGCGTACCGGGTATTACAGTTCTCGCTCGAGGGAAGGAAGCGACCTCGCGGCGGCGTCGAACGGGGGTCCACGCAGTTCTCCGGGACGTACGAGAATTCCGCTCCGTCGCCAGAGTTATGAACGAAGGGCCGTGACCTCGGTCGTGAATTCGGAGAGTCCGCGCGTCTTGGTCATCGGACTCGATTCGGTACCGCCCGCGCTCCTCTTCGACCGGTTCTTGCCTCGGATGCCCAACGTGCGGGCGCTGATGCAGCGGTCGACCTACGGCGTCCTTCGAACCATCGACCCGCCCATTACGGTACCGGCGTGGGCCGTCATGTTCTCGGGCATGGACCCCGGGACTCTCGGGGTGTACGGGTTTCGCCACCGGCGGCCCGGGACGTACTGGGACAGTTACATTCCCACCTCCCGAACGATCCTCCAGCCGCTCGTCTGGGATCGACTCTCTCGAGTCGGCAAGCGGTCGTGCGTGATCGGGATGCCCCCCGGATATCCGCCGCCGGCGATCAACGGAGTCTACATCAGCGACTTCCTCACGCCGGGAAAGGCGGCCGACTACGTGCATCCCGCCTCGCTCCGTCCCGAGATCGACCGGGTCGCCGGCGGGTACGAATTCGACGTGACGTTCCGGGCGGAGGACCGCGACCGGATCGGCGCGCAGCTCGTGCAAATGACGCGGAAGCACTTCGCGGTGGCGCGCCATCTGTGGGCCAAGGAGAGGTGGGATTTCTTCG
>JASHVP010000040.1 GCA_030044475.1 Thermoplasmata archaeon
GCCCGTACGCGTCGACGGTCGGCGGCGCCACCGAATCATAGAACCCACCACCGTCCGACCAGGTCAGGAAGATCACGCTCGAGTCCCAGACGGGGCTCGCCTCGATCGCGTCGATGACCGACAGCGTCCAGTTCTCCCCGGTGCCGACGTCGTACGGGGCGCTCTCGCTGTCCGTCTGGTTCGGGATCACCCACGAGACGCTCGCCACGTCGCCGGTCGCGAGGTCGGAGAACAGTCGCGCGCTCGACGCGAAGTGGCTCGAGTTCGCGGCCGCGTAGCTCCCCGCCTGCGCCGCGAGCGGGTTCCACAGCTTCCACGCCGTCCCGTTCGCGATCGCCTTCCCGTAGCTGCCCGCGGGGATCGGGAAGTCGTAGTAGGTCCAGCTCACCCCGCGCTCGCTCAGCTCCTCCGGAACGGTGACGGTCGAGTTCGCCTCGTCGAGGTAGGCGATCCCGCGCGAGGTGAGCGACCCGTTCACGGCGGTGAAGTTCGACCCCGCGAACGTCGCATTGGGGAGCGAACCGGCGACCAGGAGCCAGTGGTTCGGGAGGCTGTAGCTGAGCGCGCCCGAGAAGAACTCGTCCCCGAGCCCGTACTCCTCCGCGAGGTCCCAGTACCCGGCGATCGTCGCGTTGGTGTAGTACCCCATCGCGACCGGACTGCCCTGCGCCGCGGAGACGAACCCGTTCATCGCCCCTTCGTCGTAGGCGACCGAGGCGGACTGCGACGACTGCGGCAGCGGGTCGGTCGAGGTCAGTCCCGCGGGGAACGGATAGGGGGCGACGCAGCCGTCCGACGGCGCCGAGAGGTTGTACGGGAGGCAGGCCCCCGTCGGCGTCCCGACCACGGAGTCCGAGCAGACCGCGGTGACCGTCGGGCAGTACGCGCCGAAGTACGTGTCGAACGACCGGCTCTCCTGGACGAGGACGAAGATGTGCTGAATCCGGTCGATCGAGCCCGCGGGAGTCGAAGTGGGGGACCGGTGCTCGGCCCGGTAGAGGACGACCGCGGCCGCGGCGGCGACGACGAGCACGACCAGCAGGACCGCGATCGCCCCCGTCCGCCAGTCCCGTCGCCGGGGAGGGAGCGAGGGCAACGACGAGGGGGTCGGGAGCGCCCCGGTCGCAGGGGGTCCGCTCGGGGCGGTCATGGGACGGGGAGACGCCCCGGTCTCCAAATCGGTTCCTCGTTGCGAAACGGCGGCGTGCGGCGTCGCATCACGGCTCGTCGCCGCATTTCGTACCACCCCCTAAATACCCCCCCTTCTCCATGGATATCCGACCTCCGGGCACGATGCAGCCGCGCTTCCGTGTGTTCGTCGATTTCGACGGGACCCTCGTCGAACCGAACGTGGCCATCCTCCTCGTCGAGCGGTTCTGCCCGGACGGGGAGAGCGTCGCCCACGAGGTCGACCTCCAGCTGCACGCGGGGCAGATCACCCTCCGAGAAGCCTGGGACCGTCAGGCGGCTTTGCTGCCGGGCGACCGGATCGACGAGATGCGACGGTGGGCCGTCGAGAACGTGCCGCTCCGCGACGGGGCGCGCGACTTCCTGAGCCTTCTCTCGGAGCAGCGACTCCCGACGGCGATCGTGTCGGGGGGGCTCGACTTCTACATCCGGGCGGTGCTCGAGCGCGAGCGGTTCGACCTCCCCTTTGTCTCAGATTCCCTCCGGAAGCGCCCCGACGGGAGCGTCGAGGTCCTCCACCCGTACGGTCACGCCAGCTGCCGCCTCTGCGGCATCTGCAAGGCGCAGGTGATCCGGTCCCCGTTGCCGGCGGCGGAGCGCACCGTCTTCTTGGGCGATGGGTCCACGGACCGGTACGCGGCCGAGACCGCGGACATCGTCTTCGCGCGGCACCGACTGCAGGCCTACTGCCAGCGCTCCGGACTTCCGTTCTTCCCGTTCGAAGGGTTCGCGACGGTGACCGCGCAGTTCCGTCGGTGGCTCACGGGCGCCGAGCCCGTTCCGGACCGGCCGGGTCTCGGACTGGCGAGCTCCCCGTGCCCGATCTCCACCGAGCTCGCGGCCCGCTCCTCCGACCGTTCCGGCCGGGCTCGGACCGCGGCCCCGCTCCGAGCGCTCTCCTCTTCCGCTCCGCCCCCGATCGCGACGCTGCCGTCCGGTCCGTCGCCCGAGGGAAGCGGGTTGAGCAGAGGTCTCGCATGAAGTCCGCGCTGGTCGCCGTGAGCGTGACCGCCCTCCTGGTCGTGGCCGCGGTCCTGGTCGGACTCCCGTCGGCGTCCACGACGGTCGCTTCGCCGGACGCGCCGGGCCCGACCGCGCCGGCCTCGGCGTCGACCGCCTCCGTCGCTTCCACCGCGGTCTCGACCGCGGGAGAGCCCGCGAGCCCGCTCTCGGACGCCGTCCCGTCCGTCGCCGCGGGGCTCGTCACCCCCCACGTGGTCGCGCTCGACCTGCCGGGTCCGCACCCCGCCGCCTGGGGCTCCGCGGACCTTCCGCCGGGGATGCCCGGACTGACCGGCGCCGCCGCGCCGGGCAGTTCCGACCCCCCGACCCCGTGCTACGCCGTGAACCCCTCGTCGTTCGGACAGTCGATCCTGCCCGGGGGGTGCGTCGGGCACGACGAGCCGACGATCGGATTCTACTCGATCTCCCCCGGCAGCGGGGCGAACGTCACCTGGAACGGGACCCTGCCGACGGACGTCTCCGCGACGCAGAACCAGTCGGACCTCTACGCGACCGCGTTCTTCGGGCTCGTCGCCTCGGACCCGGATGCCTGGCTCGGCCAGTGCTACGTCGAGCTCCAACTGTATCCCGATTTCAGCTGGGCCGCGCCGTCGACGTCCACCGCCGGGGTCTGGAGCGGCGCGGTCGTCGGCTGGCAGGTCGACCCGACCTCGGGGGACGTCGACACCTGCTTCTACGAGCCGCTGTCGCTCAACGGGCTCCCCTCGGACGGGTACTTCCAGATGAACCAGGGGGACTCGTTCTCGTTCGTCGCGAGCGGGTGGACGACCGACCCCGCCGGCGAGACGTTCTCGCTCACCGACCTGACGAGCGGGAACGCGACCAGCGCGACGCTGTACAACGCGACGGCCGGCGTCGCCCTGGACCCGGCCTACTCCACCAACTCGGTCTCGGGCTCGCTGCTCTGGAGCACCGGGGGTCAGCTGCCGCTCTCCTTCGGCTTCGAGATCGGACGCGCGGGCAACCCGTCCGGCGTCGCGAACAACACGTACAACGGCTGCAATCCCGGGCCGAACGCCCCGACCCCCAACAACCACGCGGTGCCGTGCGACAGCTACAACCCGGTCGCGTGGATCAACGACACGCTGACCCCGTGGAGCCTCTCGCTCCCGACGTTCTTCAACGCCGGGGGCCGCTCCGTTCCCTCGCAGGTCGACCTCGCCTCCTCCGTCGGCGGCGACACCGTGATCACGAACGAGAGCGCGGGCAGCTGCAACAACCGCCTCGGGAGCGCGTTCTGCACGTACCCGTGGTTCGGCTACTCGTGTTCGCCCGCGGGGTACACGTTCGGCGCCACCGACTACGCCAGCGAGTCGAACGACTTCGGGCAGGGAGCCCAGTTCCCGACGACGGCGACGCTCAACCTCCTCGGACTCCCGACGTACCTGCCGGCGGCGAACAGCCAGCCGAGCTGCGGCGCGGCCAACTACACGGTCTCCGTCGGCCTCTCGGGCGCGACCGGCGGGTCGGTCGCCTTCCTCTCCCAGACGTTCACGTCCGGGGGATCGGTGTCGGACGTCGTGGCGGGAGACTACGCGATCACGGCGACCCCACCGACCGGCGCCGGCTTCCTCGGCTGGACGGTGAGCGGGAGCGTCGCCCTCGTCGGACCGACGACGTCTCCCTCCACGACCCTGCGCGTCGCAGGGGCCGGGAGCGTCATCGCCGACTTTACGGCCAGCCCCGAGCTCACCACGGTGTTCTTCAACTCGACCACCGCCGGCAGTTCGGTCATCGTCGCTCCCGGACCGGAGTTCGGGAACCAGACCGGATTCAGTACCGTGCTCGCCGGGCAGTCGACCGCCCTCGCGCCGGGGCTGTACGGGATCCAGGCCGGCCCCGCCAGCGGCTCGGTGTTCTCCTCGTTCACCGTGACGGCGGGATCCGCCGCCGCGGTTCTCGCGGCCCGGGACGAGCCCGTCACCTGGTTGACGGTCACCGGAGCCGGAGGGACGGCCACGGTCACCGTGGCGTACGCCTCGACGATGTCCGGCGTCAGCGTCCTCCTGACGGGAAACGGCAACGGGACGGTCTCCCTGAACGGTCAGTCGTTCCCGTACAGCCCGTCCACCGGCGAGTCCCAGGGGACCGTCCCCCTCGCCCCCGGGACGTTCGCCGCGGTCGCCACCCCCGCGCTGGGATGGGTGTTCGTGGCCTGGTCGTTCACCCCCGGGACGGTCCTCACCGACTTCAACGCCTCGACCAACGTCACCTTCCCCGCGGGCGTCGCGACCCTGACGGCGACGTTCGCGGCGGCGGTGACGGTGTTCGTGACCCCGGCGCTCGACGGGGACGCCGCGGTCGGCCTCGGCTCGCCCGTGGCGAACAACACGACGTTGTTCCTGGTCCGGGGCGAGTACGACCTCAACGCGGTCCCCAACGGGTACTTCGGGTTCTCCCACTGGGCCGCGTCGAACGTGAAGTCCCTGTGGATCCTGAAGACGACGTACCCGATCACGCACGTCTGGGTGAACGAGTCCGGGAGCCTCACGGTCTCCTACGTCAGCGTCCTCAACGTGTCGATCACCTTCCACAACACGCCGGCGACCGCCGGGTCGATCGAGTTCAACTACCAGTCGTACCCCGGCGCCACCGCGACGAACGCCTCCCTCGGCGTCGGCGAGTACCTCCTCGTGCCCCAGCCGGCGGCCGGCTACACCTTCTCCCACTGGAACGTGTCGGACCCGCCCCTCTCGCTCGTCTCGGGCATCCTCACGGTCTCCGGCGGGGGCGGGGTCGTCACGGCGAACTACCTCCCCGCCGGCTACCCCATCACCTTCGTCGGCGGGATCGGCACGAACGCGGCGCGGGCGGTGGTGAACGGCGTCACGGTGGCGAGCGGCCAGTCGGCTATCGTCCCGTCCGGGACGTATCCGCTCTCGATCCAGCTGGCGCCCGACACCTCGTTCCTGAAATGGATCAGCACCGGGAAGGTCACGATCCAGGACCGGAGCTCCGGAACGACGAACATCACGGTCGCGGGCGCGGGGGTCCTCTCCGCCCTGATCGCCCCGTTCGCCATCACGGGCCTGACGGCGACGCCGCCGTTCGCCGACGTCGGGGTCCCGGTGACGTTCGCGGCGATCGTCGGGGGGACGACCCCGAGCACCTTCGTCTGGCACGGGCTGCCGACCGGGTGCACGCCCGCGAACGAGAACCCGATCTCGTGCACGCCGACCGTCGCCGGCTCGTACTCGGTCTACGTCACCGGGAGCGGGATCCTCGGGATCCCGGTCAAGAGCCCGACCGTGCCGTACACGGTGGGCCCGCGGCCCGCGATCACCGGGTTCACCGCGACCCGGACGGTCCTCGATGCGGGAATGTCGACGGTCCTCTCCGTGACGACCTCGGGCGGGACCCCGCCGCTCGCCTACTCCTACGCGAACCTGCCGAACGGCTGTGCGAACGAGAACGTGTCGGTCCTCCCCTGTACCCCCAGCGGGCCGGGCAACGCGACCGTGGAAGTGACGGTGACCGACCTGGTCGGGCTGAGCGCCAGCGCCAACCTGACGCTCACGGTCAACCCGCCCCTCGTGGTCACGAGCCTCGCCTCCAGCCGCGCGGCCGTGACGCTCGGCATCCCGTTCGTCCTCACGACGAACGCGAGCGGGGGCAGTTCGGCGTATTCCTACGTCTACACGGGGCTCCCGAGCTCCTGCCCGGCGGTGGATCGGATGACGTTCACGTGTACGCCGGGGACGGCCGCCACGTTCTCGATCCAAGTGAACGTCACGGACGCGGCCGGGGCGTACGGGAACGCCTCGACGACCGTGGTCGTGAACCCGTCCCCGACGATCGTGAGTTCGGGCGTCGCGCCGCTCGTGATCACGCTGGGGCAGTCCGTCACGTTCTGGGCGAACGGCACCGGCGGGACCGGTCCCCTCACCTACACGTGGCAGTACCTCCCGACCGGCTGCGCGGCGCTGAACGCGTCGACGTTCTCCTGCACGCCGACCGCGACGTACTCGGGCACGCTCACGGTGTACGTCACGGACTCCGACGGGGTCGCCTCGAAGACCTCGGCGATGACCCTCGTCGTCAACCCGAGCCCGCCGAGCCCGTCCGGCCACACGACCGGTCCCGGCGGCATCCCCTGGTGGGTCCTCGCGGTGATCGTGGCCGCCGTGCTGGCGGGCATTGTCGGCGCGTACCTGATCCTGCGTCGCCGACCGTCGCCGCCCCCGACGAGCCCGACCCCGAGCTCGGGACCGACGACCCCCGGACCGCCGCCGCCGGCGTCGCCCCCGCCCGCCCCGTAGCCGCCGCGGGACGGTCCGTTCGGACGCCCTGCGCGTAGTCAGGCTGGCGTCGATTCCGAGAAAGACCGAAGGTTTTAATCTCGTCTCGACTCGCTCCGCCGAGCGCGCCATGTCCCCCGAACTACGGGCCCCGGATCCGTCCCCGTCCGCGTCCGAACCGATCCCTCGACCCGCCGGACCGACGTCCGGCGGAGCCGTCGCCCCGTGCCGCTCCGGCCGGAACGTCGCTGTGATCGTCGGGGTCGTCGTCGTGGTCGTGGTCGCGGCGTTCGCGACGCTCGTCGGGGTCCCGTCGTTCGGCGCCGCCGCCACCCCGCCCGCCGCCGCCCCCAGCTCGGGACTCGCCGCGGCGGGCACGATCGGGCCGGGCTGCAATCCGGAGTCGGCGAAGTACGCGACGCCGACCGCGCTGCTGATCCCGAACTCCAATCCGAGCGGGAGCGTCGCGCCGGGCGACCACGTGAACGTGACGTTCGAGTTCAAGGTCGACGCCGAAACGATCAAGCCGAACGCGGTGGGGATCAACGTCTACACGCCGACGGTCTTCACCTCGCTGCCCGAGGTCGGCGGCGGCAGCTACCCGGCCACCTTCAACAACCACACGTTCACGATCCCCGGGCCGGTCTGGGTCCCCCTCAGCTTCGACAAGCTCGTCACCTCGAACGTGACGTTCCTCGGGGGCGCGAGTGCGACACTCAGCACGCAGAAGGTCGGGATCATGGCCGACACCCCGTACGGGACCCTCAAGCTGGAGTTCCGCTGGTCGTGGAACATCACGTACCCGAACGGGACCTTCGACCAGGGTCCGTGGACGGTCCCGTCGCTGACGTTCAGCCAGGGGGTCGTCCTGCCGAGCATCTTCAAGCCCGCGCCGTACGTCGACCTCACGAACGAGAGCCCCGCGAACGACTACATCGGGTCCGTCTACACGATGGACCTGAGCGGGGACGTCTCCGACCGGAACTTCTACATCGAGTTCGAGACCCAGGCCGGCGCGCTCAAGGCGGCCGAGTGGCAGAACGACACCGCCAGCACCAACGCGACGTTCGTCGCCACCATCCCCCTGCTCGGGTTCGGCGGCTCGCTGACGCCGGGTCTCTACCTCGTGCACATCCACGACTCGTGCGGGGCGATGCTGTACTCGAAGCGGGTGACGCTGACGTACGCGCCGTACGCGATCGTGAACTTCGTGACGACCCCGTCGGGGTGCGGCACCGTCACTTTCGACGGGACGCCCTACACGAACGGGGAGTTCGCCAACGTGACCCCGGGGTCGACCCCGTACTCCTACGCGTTCCACGCGTGCACGGGCTACACGATCTCCAACTGGTCGTTCGAGGGCGCGCTCCGCCAGGGCATGACCGGCGAAGTGGTCGTGAGCGCGGGCGGGACGTTCATCGCCAACTTCAAGCCGGGATGAGCCGGGTCGCTCCCTCCGGCGGTTCCGTCTCGGTCGCGTCCGAAGGCACGGTCAAATAGACGGTCGGTTCCCCGCGGTGCGATGATCCCTCCCCCCCACGGCGGCCGGCTCGTCGAGCGGCTCCGACCCCCGTCCGAGCTCGCCCGACGCGAGGCCGAGGGGGCGCAGCTCCCCCGGCTGCGCGTGTCGGTGGACGAGATGTACGATGCCGAGAAGATCGGCATCGGCGCCTACAGCCCGCTCGAGGGGTTCCAGGGGTCCGCCGACCTCGCCTCGGTGACCGCGACCGGCCGCCTCCCCGGCGGACTGCCCTGGACGATCCCGATCGTCCTCGCGCCCCCTGGCCCCGCCAACGCGGCGGTCGTCGCCCGGCTGCGCCCGGGCGACGAAGTCGGCCTCGAGGACCCGAGCGGGCGGCTCTTCGCGCTCGTCCACGTCGAGGAGACCTACCCGTACGACCGGGCGCACGTCGCGAAGACGGTCTACGCGACCGACGACCGCGCGCATCCCAACGTCGCCGACCTGTTCGCGGCCGGCGAGACCGCGGTGGCGGGCCCGGTGGACCTGCTGCGGCGCCTCGAGCTCCCCGTCGGGCCGCTCGAGTGGACGCCGGCGGAGACGCGGGCGGAGTTCGCGCGCCGCGGCTGGAAGAACGTCGTCGCCTATCAGACGCGCAACGTCCCGCACACCGCGCACGAGTACCTCCAGCGCTGCTCCCTGGAGCGGGAAGAGGTGGACGGGCTGTTCATCCACCCGGTGCTCGGACGACTGAAGAGCGGCGACTACCGGCCCGAGGTGATCCTCGAGGCGTACCAGGCCCTCGTCCGCCATTACTACCCGAAGGACCGGGTCCTCCTCGCCGCCCTCAGCATCACGATGCGGTACGGCGGGCCGAAGGCCGCCCTCTTCCTGGCGATCGTCCGGAAGAACTACGGCTGCGGGATCTACATCGTCGGACGGGACCAGGCGGGGATCGGCAAGTACTACGACCCGTTCGCCTGCCAGCGGATCTTCGACGAATACCCGATCGACGTCGTGCCGCTGAAGTACGCCGAGACGTACT
>JASHVP010000041.1 GCA_030044475.1 Thermoplasmata archaeon
CGAGCGGCACATGAAGTGCGCCCTCGGGATGTGCGACGCCTGCGCGTTCGGTCCGTTTCACGTCTGTACAGACGGCCCGGTGTTCCGATCGGAGCAACTGCGAGCCGTGCCGGATTTCGGCGCGTTCCATCGCGATGCCTCCGGGCGCCGGGTCCCGTTCTGACGGTCCGTTCGACGGCCTCGCGCCGCGTCCGGCGCGCGCCGGTCGCGACGCGCTTCGGAGCCTTTATGGCCCCCTCCCCCTACGAGGGGCCCCGGAGCGCAGCGGTGAAGGTCATCGTCGTGAGCGGGGGGGTCATTTCGGGCCTCGGCAAGGGCATCACGACGTCCTCGCTCGGCCGCCTCCTCAAGGCGCGGGGGATCCCCGTCACGATCCTGAAGATCGACCCGTACCTCAACGTGGATGCGGGGACGATGAACCCGTACCAGCACGGCGAGGTGTTCGTCCTCGACGACGGCACCGAGGCCGACCTGGACCTCGGCAACTACGAGCGGTTCCTGGGTCAGTCCTTGGTCGGCACGCACAACCTGACGACCGGCAAGATCTACCGCGCCGTCATCGAGAAGGAGCGACGCGGCGACTATCTCGGCAACACCGTGCAGATCATTCCACACGTGACCGGGGAGATCAAGCGGTCGATCCGAGAGGTCGCCCAGGCGGCCGGAGCCGAGGTCGTCCTCGTGGAGGTCGGGGGCACGGTGGGGGACATCGAGTCGATGCCGTTCCTGGAAGCGCTCCGGGAGCTGTCGTACGAACTCGGGGAGGGCCACACCGCGTTCGTGCACACGACGCTCGTGCCGACGGTCGGCCCCGTCGGCGAGGCGAAGACAAAGCCGACCCAGCACTCGGTGCGGGAGCTTCGGGCGATCGGGATCCGGCCGAACCTGATCATCGCCCGCGGGCCGGCCCCGCTCACGCCCGAGATCAAGGCGAAGATCTCCCTGTTCTGCGACGTCCCGCCCGAGGGGGTCATCTCGGTCCCGGACCAGCCGGTGATCTACGAGGTGCCGCTGGTCCTCGAGGCGCAAGGCGTCGGATCGTTCCTCTGCCGGCAGCTCGACCTTCCGGACCGTCCGCCGGAGTACGCGGCCTGGAAGGAGTTCCTCGCCACGTACCGCCGATGCGAGGGGTCGGTCGAGGTCGCCGTCGTCGGGAAGTACGTCGAGCTCCGAGACGCGTACCTCTCCCACTCCGAGGCGTTCCATCACTGCCAGGGCCATCTGGGCGTCGAGATCCGGCTGCAATGGTACGACGCGGAGGATCTCCCCAAGAACCCGTCCCTCGTCGCCCGGCTCGAGCGGTCGGACGCGGTGCTCGTGCCCGGAGGGTTCGGCGCCCGGGGGGTCGAGGGAAAGGTCCGGGCCATCGAGATCGCCCGGACGCGGGGGATCCCGTACCTGGGGGTCTGCTACGGGTTCCAGATGGCCGCCGTCGAGTACGCGCGAAACGTCCTCGGGCTCGCCGCGGCCAACTCGACCGAGGTCGATCCGTCGACCCCGGACCCGGTCGTCTGCCTCCTCGAGGAGCAGAAGGCCCAGTCGGACCTCGGCGGCACCATGCGGCTGGGCGCCCAGCGGGTCGTCCTGAGCGACGCGTCCCGGGTTGCGCAGGTCTACGGCCAGACCGAGGTCTGGGAGCGCCACCGGCACCGGTACGAGATCAATCCCGCGTACCTCGACCGCCTCCGGACCGAAGGGTTCGTCGACTCCGGGCGGTCCGTCGACGGCCGTGTCGAGGTGCTCGAGGCCCGCGATCATCCGTTCTTCCTCGGGGTCCAGTTCCACCCCGAATTCCTCTCGCGCCCCGAGGCGCCCCATCCGCTCTACCGAGCGCTGGTCCAAGCGGCCATCGCCCGCAAGGAGGTCGCGAGCCCTGTCGCCCCCGCGCCGACTTTCGCGTGAACTCGCCACCCGGGACGGCGAGGTCGTTCGCGTCGCCGGCCACCTCGAGGAGTACCGCGCCCTCGGCGGGGTCGCCTTCGCCCTCGTCCGGGACCGCGCCGGGTCGACGCAGGTCACCCTGAAGAAGGGGGTCGCCGACCCGTCCCTTTTCGACCTGTTCCGCGAGCTGCCGCGGGAGTCGGTCGTCTCGGTCGAGGGCACCGTGCGCCGGTCGGAGAAGGCGAACCGGGGCGTGGAGCTGATCCCCAGCCGCGTCGACGTCGTCGCGCGCGCGGAGGTCCCGCTCCCCCTCGGGGTCGTCGACAAGGTCGGCGCCGAGCTGGACACCCGCCTCGACCATCGGGTCCTGGACCTGCGCAAGCCGTCGGTCCGGGCGGTGTTCGAGCTCCGAGCCGAGCTCCTGCGCGGATTCCGGGACGCGTTCGTCGCGGACGGGTTCGTCGAGGTCGAGACCCCGAAGCTGCTGCGCCAAGGCGCCGAGGGCGGCGCCACGTTGTTCCGGGTCGACTACTTCGACGGGGTCGCCTTCCTCGCGCAGAGCCCCCAGTTGTACAAGCAGATGCTGATGGGGGCCGGCTTCGAACGCGTCTTCGAGATCGCCCCGGCGTTCCGGGCCGAGCCCTCGGACACGGTCCGCCACCTGACGGAGTTCACGAGCCTCGACGCCGAGATGGCGTACGTCGACTCGGCCGAGGAGCTCCGATCGACGATCGAGTCGCTCCTCCAACACGCGCTCCACGCGACGCGCACCCGACTGCGCGAGCGGGAGAACCCGCTCGCCGACGGGGTCCCCGTTCCGGCCGTCCCGTTCCCCCGGTTCTCCTACGCGACCGTCGAGGAGTGGCTCGGCCGCCCGGGCGCGGAGCGGGATCTCGGCACCGAGGACGAGAAGTCGATCGATGCGCGGGTCCAGGTGGACCGCGGCACCCCGTTCTACTTCGTCACCGACTACCCGTCGGTCGTGAAATCGGGGACGTTCTACGCCCGTCGGTACGACGACCGCCCGGGCACCACGGGCTACTTCGACCTCTACTACCGGGGCATCGAGCTCGCGAGCGGGGGCCCCCGCGAGCATCGGCTCGACCGGCTCACGGCGAACCTGACCGCCGCCGGACTGGATCCCGCGATGTTCGCCGGGTACCTCGAAGCGTTCCGGTACGGGATGCCGCCCCACGGCGGCTGGGCGATCGGCGTCGACCGGCTCACGTGGCTGTTCGCGGGGCTCTCCAATATACGGGAGGCCCGCCTCTTCCCCCGCGACCGCTACCGCCTCGACCCGTAGGAGCGCACGATCGATGGTCGCCGCGAAGAGGACCCTCCCCGCGCCCCCCGAGCTGCAGGGACGATGGGCGACGATCCTGGAGGAAGCCGGACTGCGGCCGCGCATCCTCCAGCTCCACGATCGCTTCCCCGAGGAGCGGTCGCTCGAGGTGCCGTTCGCGACCCTCGACGAGGTCGACACCGCGCTCGCGGACCTGCTGCTCGAACGGCCCGACGAGGTGATCGACGCCGGGGTCCGGGCGATGCGCGAGCTTCTGCCCGTCGCCGGACCCGAGGCCGACGGGCTCCGGTTGCGGATCGTCGGTCTGCCGGCGACCGCCCACCGGATCATCCGAGCCATCCGGGAGACCGACCTGAACCGGCTCGTCGCGATCGACGGCATCGTCCGCCGCGTGACGGAGGTCCGCCCCCAGATCCGGGACGCCGTCTTCGAGTGCGTCGCCTGCCGCACGAAGTTCCACGAGCCCCAGGACGAGGCGTCCCTCGTTTTCCGCGAGCCGCTCGAGTGCCCGGAGAGCCAGGGAGGGTGCGGGAAGACGCAGGGGCGGACCCGCTTCCGGCTGGTCGCCGAGGAGTCGGCCTACGTCGACGCGCAGCGGATCGAGATCCAGGAGCATCCGGAGTCGCTGCGGCACGGAGCCCATCCGCAGGGCCTCGCCGTCCTGCTGACGGAGGACCTCACCGGGCGGGTCCTCCCGGGGAACCGGATCGTCCTGAACGGCGTCCTGCGCAGCTTCCAGCGGGCGAGCGCCTCCGCCCGCGGCGGGGTGGTCCGGAACACGACGTTCGACCTGATGGTCCTCGCCAACTCGTTCGAGTCGAAGACGCAGGAGTACACGGAGATCGAGATCTCGCCGGAAGAGTCGCAGCTCATCGAGTCGTTCCGGGGCGATCCCACGGTCGTCGACAAGATCGTCCTGTCGCTCGCGCCCACCATCAAGGGGATGGAACAGGAGAAGGAGGCGATCGCCCTCCAGCTGTTCGGCGGCGTCGAGAAGCGGCACGCGGACGGGGTCCGCGTCCGGGGCGACATCCACGCGCTGTTGGTCGGCGACCCCGGGACCGCGAAGAGCCAGCTGCTCCGGTACATCGCCGACGTCGCCCCGCGTGGCATCTACACGTCGGGGAAGGGCGCCACCGCGGCGGGCCTCACGGCGGCCGCCGTGAAGGACGACTTCGCCGGGGGCCGGTGGACGCTCGAGGCCGGGATGCTGGTGCTGGCCGACGGGGGGATGGCGATCATCGACGAGCTCGACAAGATGAGCCCCGAGGACCGCTCCGCGATGCACGAGGCGCTCGAGCAGCAGACCGTGTCGATCGCGAAGGCCGGGATCACCGCGACGCTGAACGCCCGCTGCCCGGTGCTGGCGGCGGCGAACCCGAAGTGGGGGCGGTTCACGAACGACCGGTCGATCGCCGACCAGATCGACCTTCCCCCGACGCTCCTCTCCCGGTTCGACGTCATCTTCTCCATCAAGGACCTGCCCGACCAGGCCCGGGACCGACGGCTCGCGAACCGGATCCTCGCCTCCCATCGGGAGGCCGGCGGCGACGTCGTCGGGTCGGGGGAATCGGCGGCGCCGTTCTCGCCGGACCTCCTCAAGAAGTACATCGCCTACGCGCGCCGGAACGTCCGCCCCGTGCTCGAGGAGGCGGCGCTCGCCGAGCTCGAGGACTTCTACGTCCGCGTCCGGAAGCAGGGCGAGGAGCCGAACGCACCGGTCCCGATCACCGCCCGCCAGTTGGAGGCGCTGGTCCGGCTCAGCGAGGCGGCCGCGCGGGCGCGGCTCTCCGCCCGGGTCGAGGTGGAGGACGCGCGGCGGGCGATCCAGATCATGGAGAACTTCCTCCGGAGGGTCTCGATGACCGAGGAGGGCCAGCTCGACATCGACCTCACGCAGACGGGGGTGAGCCACACCCAGCGGGAGCGGTTCGAGATCGCCCAGCGCGTGATGCGCGAGCTCCAGGAAGAGCACGGGGGCCACTTCTCCGTGGAGCAGTACCGGGAAGCCGCCGAGAAGGCCGGCATCCCGCCGAGCCGTTCGGAGGCGATCCTGCAGTCGCTCCGGAACCAGGGCGAGGTCATGGAGAGCCGACCCAATCAGTGGCAGCTCGTCCGGTTCTGATCCGGCCCCCGCCCGTCGCCGGACCCTCGAACGACCGCCGACCCCGACCCGCCCGGGAGGGCCACCGGAGAGGCCGGCCCACGACCGCGCGACCCACGGTCGCGCAAATCGTCCGTTTCCGCTCACCGCGTGGCGCATTCAATTATCGAGTCGGCGACGGTCGGGACGGCCAGCGGGAGCGTGGAGGCAGTGACGATCCGCGGGTCCGGTGGGTGGAGACGGTGGGCAGCAATCGCGGCGATCGGCGTGGCCGCGCTCTTTCTCGGGAGTGCCGTGGGGGCGGTGGCCGGTACTTCCCTACCGTCCCGGTCGGGCCTCGGGTCGGCCGTCCCCACCCCTTCGCCGGCCCGGAGCGCGGCGGAGACCGGCGGCGCCGCCAGCGGCACCGCCCGGGCGATCTCGCGCATCGTGCCCACGGTGCGGACCGCCCCCACCTCGTGCGGCTCCTTCGCCTGCGACACCCAGACGCTGATCGCGCCGCAGGCCGGGGTCACCGCCGGTCTCACGGACACCTGCTCCCCGAGCTCGTTGCAGATCTCCACGACCACGTTCGCGGGCAAGACGACGCTCAGTAGCTCGAACGGGGCGAGCGGGGTCGCCGACCTGTACTACAACGTGACGTTCTCGGCGTCCTTGCAGGTCTGCTACGAGTTCAATCCCGACTTCATCGGTCTCCCGAGCACCAGCGTCTGGGTCAACTTCACGGAGTCGTACAGCGAGTCGATCGTGCTCAACATCAGCGTCGCCGGCCCCGGCGCCTTCGAGCTGGACAACCTGAACGGGCCCCCGATCGCCCTGGTCTCGATCCCCATCGTTCCCACGGAGGCGATCTGCTGTGGCCCCGTCCCGATCGTCTGGTTCGGCGTGAATCTCGACCTCGGACTCGAGTACGCCATGGAGTTCGACCAGGGCTCGTGGATCAACGCGACGGAAGGGAGCGGGGGGACCCTCGAACAAGACTACGACTTCGCGAGCGGGCAGTGGATCGAGCCGCCCAACTCGGTGACCTGCCTCTACGGCCTCTCCAGCTCCGACGCCTGCACCTCGATCGTCACCTCCCCGAGCTTCGGCGGCGCCGTGATCCTTCGCATCGGCCCCGAGGTCGCCGTGAACCTGTCGGTCGGGATCGACATCCTCACGGTCG
This sequence comes from Thermoplasmata archaeon, assembly GCA_030044475.1. Taxonomy (GTDB): domain Archaea; phylum Thermoplasmatota; class Thermoplasmata; order Lutacidiplasmatales; family UBA184; genus Lutacidiplasma. The sequence continues at coordinate 6,454 of JASHVP010000041.1, forward strand.
CGGCCGTCCAGGTCGACGCGTTCCTCTACGGGCAGGCCAGCCTCTACTACGGGATCGGGGCGTCGGGCTACAGCGCGAGTGACGAGTCCGGCGGGGCCTGCGGGACCGGGAACTCGGTCGACGGGTTGCCGCCGGCGAGCGTCTACGCCGCGCTCGGGAGCGCGTTCGGCAGCGACTGGTGGGGGGCCCTGTGTGCGGGCGTCGGCTTCCAGTTCCAGGCGCAATTCTCGGCCGGATGTTACAACGTGTTCGGCTTCAGCGGGTGCCTGTTCACTACGAACATCTTCCCCGTCCAGACGGTCGCGTTCTACGACGCCCCGTTGGCCGCGACGCTCGTCGCGTGCGACTTCGACCAGCACGAGTGCGCGCCCACGTTCACGAACGCCGTCCCGGTGCAATCCCCCGACTCGTTCGTGATGACCGAGAAGGAGTCGGACTACCTGCTCATCGGCTCGCCGCTCGACAACCCCTGGGGGCCGGCGGGGATCCCGAATCTCGGGATGACCTGGAGCACGCCGATCGTCGCGGGTTCGGCCGGTACCGCGTGCGGATCGCTCGCCGGATACGCGGCCGGCTACCCGTATTTCAACGAGTTCACGGCCCCCAACTTCGCGACGACCTGCCAGCTCACGGTCACTTCCTCGCTCCCGATCGACGACGACAGCTTCCAAGTGTCGGTCGTCACGTTCGACATCAAGGTGGTCGCCCCGACCATCAGCATCGGCCATACCACGACTTTCGTGCCGTACTGCACGACCCACTTCACGTGCGGGGCGCTCGAGTACGCGAGCGGCTCTTGGAGCGTGGCGCTCACCCCGTTCGGAGGAGGAACCTCGCGGAGCGTCTCCGGTTCGTCGCTCGACGATCTCTCGGTGACGAACCTGACCAACGGGACGTATACGTACCAGATCACGCCGCCGCGCGGCGTGACGGTGGGCCCTCTCAACGGGACGATCTTCGTCAACGGCTCCGACAGCTGGATGGTCGAGTTCTACACCCCTCTCGTCTCGGAGTTTGTGGAGTCGGGCCTCCCGTCCGGGTCGGTTTGGGGGCTCGCGATCGACGGCCTGAACGGCACCGCGACCGTCGGGAACGGGACGAGTGCGATCGACGTCACGACGACCGACGGCACCTTCGCGTACACCGTTCTGCCACCGGCCGGCTATTCCGTACCGCCCTCCGACTCGGGAGTCGTCACCGTGAACGGGACGGGGACCGTGGTCACTCTGCCGTTCTCCCACAGCTCGGCGGGGAGCCCGCCGTACCTCGCGGAGTACCCCGTCAAGTTCCGCCCGGTCGGCCTGCCGCCGGACACCTCGTGGACGTTGTATCTCTCGCCCGGCGTGGTCCTCTCCGGGGAGGGGACCGTGGGACTCTCGCTCCTCAACGGGACCTACTCGTACTCCGCCGTCGGCGGCGCCGGTGCGAACTGGACCCGGAGCGTTTCGATGGGGGAGGCGAAGCTCACCGTGGCGGGAGTGGCGATCGTGAAGAACATCACGTTCGCGGCGGTCACGTATCCGGTGACGTTCGTCGAGACGGGGCTGGCGAGCGCGACGGCGTGGACGGTCTCCCTCGACGGGACGCCGCACCATGTCTTCCGCAACGTCCTCACGCTCGCGCTCGCGAACGGGACCTATGGGTACGAGATCCCGGCGGTGACCGGGTACCACCTCCTGACGGCGGCCGAGAACGAGGTCTACGTGACCGGAGCGGGGGTCGTGATCGACGTCCCCTTCGCCCTGACGTCCTACGCGATCGCTCTGAACGCCTCGGGCCTCGAGGCCGGCAAGACGTTCTCGGCGACCGTCGGCGGGGTGACCCACACCATCGTCGCGACGGGAACCTACGAGTTCCTGATCTGGTGGGGCGACATCGGGAACGGGAGCTATCCGTACACGGTCGCGCACGTGGCCGGATACACCGAGACCCCGCGGGCCGGGACCCTCCACGTCCGCGGCAGCTCCGTCCAGCTGAACGTCACCTTCAGCGGCATCGGCTACTCGGTCGTGTTCAACGAGACCGGGCTCCCCGCGGGCGCCACGTGGACGGTCACGATCGGCAACGCGTCGGTCACCACCAACGCCACGAGCCTGAACTTCACCCTGCCGGACGGGACGTACTGGTTCAACGTCACGTCGGACAAGGTGCGCTACGGAGCGTCCCCGGAGGAAGGAAAGTTCACGGTCGACGACCAGGGCGTGTCGATGGTGATCACCTTCCAGCGGACCCCCTTCCCGACCGGGAGTCCCCGGCTCGCGCCGACGGAGCCGCCGACGGGGTCGCCCGCGGCCGCCCGGGTCGGGAGCGGGTCCGGTCGACCGACCGGCGCTCGTCCGACCCCCGGGGTGGCGTGACGGACCGGGTCGGAGGGGACGGCCGCCCCGGCGGGTGTGCCCCGGGGGCCGTCGGGCCCGACGGGGCCGTTCGACGGAGCTCGGAGGGCCCGCACAAGGTTCAAGTCGGCGGGCGGCATCGCGACCCGCCATGGATCGCTTGGACGCCGCGATCCTGCGCGCGATGCTCCGGACCGGGGAGTGGTCCCCGGTCGGGATCGACCCTCGGCTCTCCCCGGCCGAGATCGCCGACCGGATCGGGAGTTCGGCGGCCACCGTCCGTCGCCGCCTGACCGAGTGGCGGCGGGACGGGTTCTGCCGCGAGGTCGTTCCGGTGGCGAACCCGGGCCTGTTCGGGCTCCGGGCCCACTTCCAGATGTTGAGCCTGGAGGACCGGTGCCATTGCGCGGAATTCGAGCAGGAGATGGGGCTGCTCGAGGGACCGACGCTCGGGTTCCGGTTCGGCACGGTCTACGCCGTGCTGAGCGTCTACCCCGAGGCCGAAGGGGTCGAGCGCGACCAGTCCCGCCTCGAGCGAATCCGCTACGTGCAGCGCCTCATCCCCCCGACGGAGATCGCGCTCCCCGCCCCGGATCGACCGTTCCGGGCCGCCGACCTCCGCCACTACCGCCGCCTGCGAGCGGACCCGCCCGGGCCCGCCACGGCCGTCGCCTCCCGCCTCGGCGACAGCTCCCGAGCGGGACATCGTCGCCTCGCGGCGTGGGTGGAGCGGAATCAGGTGTTCTTCCTCCCGTCGCTCGACTTCTCGCGCGCGCGGGGGACCGTCGCGTGGCTCGGCGCGTTGCTCCGGCCGGGCGTCGACCGAGAATGGTTCGTCGAGCAGATGAGCGAGGAGTATCCCGACCGGATCCCGGTCATCGAGCTCTCCCCGCTCCAACGGGTGACCCCCGATCTGGGGGACGCGCCGCCGTTCGAGTCCGTCCAGTTCCTGCTGCCCGCCCAGACCGCGCACCACGCCGAGCGGGAGTTCGCCCGGCTCGGCGAGATGCCGGGGGTCGCCCGTTCGATCCTGAACTTCCCGACCCGGAGCTTCGCCCTGCGCACCTCGTTCGACGAGCACCTGGGAGTCGGTGAGGAGGCCCTGGCGCCCGAGCCCCGACCGGCCGCCCCCGAAGTGGCGCCGGCGGTGTGGGGGATCCCGTTCCCGGCCGGGAACCTCGCGGCCCGCCTCACCTCCGGGACCGGAACGTCCGGCCTCGGCCGGGGCACCGGCCCGGTCCGCGGCGGAGTCCGGGCCGGCTGAGCAGGCTCCTCCCGACCCTTCTTATCCTCCGCGACGGCTGGTAGGCCGGAGGCAGGCGATGGCGGGCTCCGGGGAGTTCGTGATGCGGGTCCACCGGGTCCGGGCCGAGTTCGTCGTCGCGGCGTGCGACGCCGACCTGCTCGGCGCCGACCTCCCCGTCGGCGACGCCGGACGCACGGTGAAGGTGTCGAGCCAGTTCTACGGGGAACGGCGCGTCTCCCGCGACGAGCTCCTGTGGGCGCTCGAGAGGGCCACGATCGCGAACCTCCTCGGCCGGAAGGTCCTCCAGGTCGCCGAGGACGCCGGATACGTCGCGCCGGGGGGCGCCGGGACCCTCGGGGGCGTCCCGCACGCGGAGATCTTCTCGGTCACGGGCTGAGCGAGACGGGGGGGACGGTGGCGGACGGCGAGTTCTGCGTGGTCTGCGGCCGCACCGGCCGACCGCTGGTCGACGGGGTCTGCGCCGACTGCGCGGCGGACCGGACGGAGCTCGTCACCGCGCCCCTCCGCGGCACGGTGGTCGTCTGCCCCCACTGCGGCGCCCGGGAGGTCGGCGGTCATTGGGAACGCGCGGGGGCGAGCCGGCTGCTCACCGCGGAGGACCTGGCGCCGTTCCTCCGGATCCACCCCGAGGTCGGGGTGCGACGGGTCCGGTGGGACGAGACGAACGCCACGGCCACGGTCCGGGAGTTCCTCGGCCACGCCGACGTGGTCTTCCGGGGGGTCCCGCGGACGGTCGACGTGCCGCTGAGCGTCCGGCTCCTCTCGCGCAGCTGCCCGGACTGCAGCCGGACGAGCGGGCGGTACTACACGGCGATCCTACAGCTCCGAGGTCCGACCGAGCGAAGGCTCGAACGGTCGGCCGACCTGCGCGCCCGGTTGGCGCGGGTCTGGGACCGCGTCGTCGCGGACGCGCGCCCCGAGTGGCGGCGCGCGGTCTCGTTCGACGAAGCCCGGCCCGAGGGGATCGACGTCTACCTCCGCGAGACGCTCCCCGCCCGGTCGATCGCCCGGTTGGCGAAGCAGAAGTTCGGGGCGTCCGTGACCGAGTCGGCGAGCCTGTTCGGACGGAAGGACGGGCACGACGTCTACCGGGTGACGTTCTGCCTCCGGTTCCCGCGCGAGGCGGGTCGGAACCCCGAACCGGGGCCCCGGGCGCGCGAACGCGCGACAGTCGAACCATAGCCTTAAGTGCCGTCCGCTCCGTCGCACGGCCCGAGAGAGGGAGGACGCCTCCATGATGAAGAAGAGCGGGATTCTCCGGCGCCATCACGGGTCCGACACGTTGGAAGAGGGCACGTTCCTCGACCTCGGCGCGATGCAGTTCGACGACGAGGCCGGGGCGCTCGCGGGCGCGCACGGGAACGTGCGCCTCGCCGAGATCCTCCGGTTCGAAGACCTCCACCAGGTCTCCAAGCTGGCCTATCAGGGCGACGTCGTTCTGGTCGATTATACGTCGATCGCGAACGACCAGATCGCGGTCAAGCGGATGAGCATCGACTTGAAGAACGTCGCGAAGGATACGGGCGGCGATGTCGCAGGGATCGCGAAGAACCTCGTCTGCATCGCCCCCGCCGGTATCCGCATCGACCGCCAGAAGATCCGACCGTCGTTCTAGGCCCGCGGTCCCTGGACCATGAAGGTCCAGGTCGACCGGCGGGAGGGCCTCACGGCCGCCACCGACGCGGTGGCGAGCGGCGTCTTCGAGCGCGGCGAGAAGGACGACAGCTTCCCCCGGACCCTCGCCCGCGAGGACGACGCGGTCCAGGGGCACCTCAAGGCCGCCTGGCAGCGCAAGGAGGTCAAGGGGAAGCGCAAGGAGCTCACGGTGCTCCACCGTCCGGACGGCAAGGGCCGGATCGTCCTCGTCGGCCTCGGGCCCCGGGGCCGGTACGAGGCGGAGACCGCCCGGCGCGCGGCGGCCGAGGTGGTCCGGGCGTTGAAGGGAAAGGGGGCGCGGACGCTGGCGTTTCGGCTCTCCAGCTTCGCCGTCGATCGGGTCGACGCCGAGACGGCGGCTCAGGCGCTCGTCGACGGGGCGGTCCTCGGCGGCTATGAGTTCGTGAAGTACAAGGCGACGACCGAGGGCGGGGTCGAGGAGACGACGCTCCACCTGGGGGAGGAGCTCTCCCGCGAGGAGGCCGGCGTGAAGAAGGCCGTGGCCGAGGAGTTCGACGTCGCGGACGCCGTCCTCTGGGCCCGCAACCTCCAGAACCTGCCGGCGGACACGGCGACGCCGGAACGCCTCGCCGAGGAGGCCCGGGCGCTCGGCAAGGAGCTCGGTCTCAAGGTGACGGTCTTCGACGAGGCGAAGCTGAAGGAGATGGGCTGCGGGGGGATCCTCGCGGTCGGCGGGGGGTCGGTCCATCCGCCCCGGATGATCGTGGTCGAGTATCCGGGGGGCGCCCGGCGCGGCCGGACGGTCGCGGTCGTGGGGAAGGGGATCACGTTCGATTCCGGGGGCATCTCGATCAAGCCGGCGCCCCAAATGTCGAACATGAAGTTCGACAAGTCCGGCGCGGTGGCCGTGCTCGGGATCCTGCGGGCGGCGGCGACGCTCAAGGTCGCGCCGAAGGTCGTCGGGGTCCTCTGCTGCGCGGAGAACCTCCCGAGCGGGTCGGCCTACCGACCGGGCGACGTCGTCCGTTCGTTCAACGGCAAGACGATCGAGGTCCTCAACACCGACGCCGAGGGACGGGTCGTCCTGTCCGACGGGCTCGGCTACGTCGTCCAGCAGTACCGTCCGGACGAGGTGATCGACCTGGCGACCCTCACCGGCGCGCAGGTCGTCGCGCTCGGCGACGACATGGGCGGACTCGTCGCGAACGACGAGCGGCTCGCCCAGGGCCTGCTGGCGGCCGCGGCGGCGACCGGAGAGCCGCTGTGGCGGATGCCGCTCACGGACTACCACCGGGAGCTGGTCAAGAGCGACGTCGGCGACGTCCGCAACTCGGTCGAGATCCCCCTCGCGGGGATGCTCACCGCGTCCGCCTTCCTGGAGAACTTCGTGGGGACGACGCCGTGGGCCCACCTCGACATCGCGGGGCCAGCGTACACGACCCTCTCCACCAAGAAGTACCAGCCGGCGTACCAGAACCTCGGGGGCGTCGCGTTCGGGGTCCGGCTCGTCACCCGCTACCTGCGCGACCTCGTGCGGACCTCGTAGGGCGCCGGTCGGCCGTCACGCGGCGACGATCTGGACGCTCTCGCCCCCGTGCCGGGTGGCGCGGGGGCGGACCTCGCAGAAGAGCGGCGTGTGGTAGCCGCCGCCGGTCACGAGCGCGACCCCGACCGGAAGCGACTGGATCATCTCCGTCATCCCGGGGGTCAGGCCCTCGATCGACTGGGCGATCGCCTTCAGGTCGAGGGGGTTGGTCACTTGAAGGATCAGCTGCGTGTTGCACTGCGAGAGGACGCTCTTGTCGATCCGGGCGGCTCGCTGGGTGACCGCGCAGAGCCCGAGGCCGAACTTCCGCCCCTCGCTCGCGATGTTCTTCAGGATCCGCGAGCAGGTCGCGCTCCCCTGCTGCGGCGCGAAGTTGTGGGCTTCCTCGATGACGAGGAACAACGGCGGGATCTTCCCCTTCTTCCGATTCTCGAAGAGGGTCGTCGCGATCCGTGCGACGACGAGCTCCTGAACATCCGGCGCGACGCCGCGCAGGTTGACCAGGGTCGCCTCGCCCTTCTGGACGAGGTCGTTGAGGCTCGTCCCCTGCGGACCGAGGAGCTTCGTCTGCTCGACGTACTCGAGGCGCTCGTGGAGCACGTCGGCGGTCGGCCCCTCGCTGACCTCGGCGGCCCGGACGAGGTCGTGGACCGTGTACTCCGGGGTCCTCGCCGACGCCACCTCGATGACCTTCTTGAGCGGGCCGAGGTACATCTTGACGTTCGTCAGGCCCATGAAGACCAGCAGGTCGCGGGGGTCGGTGTTCCGCAGGCTGAACGTGAGCGGCTTCGCCGACGGGTTCAGACTGACGTCGGGCGAATACTCCTGGATCTGCTTCGCGAACCCCTGCGACTCGACGCCGAAGCGAGCGTGGACGCCGTTCTTCTCGGCGGCGACGCGCAGGGAGCCGTACTCCCCGTGCGGGTCGATGATGACGCACGTCACCTTGTGGCGGAGCAGCTCCTCGATGAGGACCCCGAGCAGGTAGCTCTTCCCGCCCCCCGTCTTCGCGAGGACGCTGACGTGCCGCTGGACGAGCTGGTTGATGTCGAGCTCGATCCGCAGCTGGTGGTTCCGTAGGAGCCCGACGTACGCGCCCGAGTTCGCGTGGTGCTTCAAGCCGAGGACGTCGGCGATGAGCGGCTCCTCGGCCCGGTAGACGTGCGCCCCGGGCCGGAACGGGATTGTCGGGATCTTGACGAGCCCCTGCCCGTCGCGGTATCCGATGATCCGGGCGGCGCCGAGGAGGTCCTCGTGAACCGGCACCTCGTCGGCCGGGCCGAGCGCGCCCGCGTGCTGCAGGTCGAGGTCGCTCTTCCGGCGCAGGTCGTCGAGCTGGCAGAGGACCCGGCCGTGCAGCTCGTCCTCGACCGCGAGGTAGTCCCCCCGCTCGACCGGGTGCGACAGGCTGAGCTGGAATTGGCCGAGCCCGACGTCGCCGAAGATGCGGCCGACCTCCTCCACGGGCCGATTGATTCGAGGCGCCGAATATTAGACTGACGCGGCAGCCGCATCGGTTTCCGGGCCGGCGGCCCGAAACATTATATCGGGCGCATCGGTCGAACGTCCCCCCCGCGCGGCGCGAGTCGTCGCCGGGACAGACCGTTGACCGACGCGACCGAGGAGCTCGACAGCAAGCGCGCGGAGTCGAACGCGCGCGCGGACGAGAGCCGCGCGCTCCGCGATCGGCTCAACGCCGAGACCCGTTCCATCGCCGAGGAGCGCTCCCGGATCCTCGACGAGCTGCACGACCGGAGCGCCGAGGCCCAGGAGCACCGGCGGCTCCGGGACCTCCTGAACTCCCAGGTCCGGGAGGAGAAGCGGCTCCGCGAGGAGTGGAATCGCAAGCTGCAGGAGCTCGGGGACAAGGTCACCGACCTGAAGCGGACGCACGCGCCGCGGCCCGGGGCCGTCCCGGTCTGGCGCCTCCGCAAGGAGCTGAAGGAACTCGAGTTCCGCCACATGACGACGGCGCTCACGGGCGACCAAGAGAAGCGTCTCGTCGAGGAGATGAAACGGCTCGAGGCCGCGATCCGCGACCAGGACGAGCAGCTCCGCCGCGACCCCGAGGTCGAGGAGACCCTTCGGGCGTTCACCGAGGCGCGGGACGAGGCCGAGAAGCATCACGCCGCCGTCGGCCAGTACGCGGTCGAGGCGCAGCGCGAGCACGAGGCGATGGTCGCCGAGTTCGAGAAGGTCGACGAGCTCCGGCGGAAGGCCGACGAGATCCAGGTGCGACTCCTCCAGGTGAAGTCGGACGCGGACGAGGCGCACCGCGCCCACATCGCGGCCATCGAGGAGGTCCGCGACATCGAGAAGCTGCTCTACGCCGCCCGGGGCGGCCGGGTCCCCGCCGGGTGGGCCGGCGAGGAGCCGCCCCGCGAGGAGGACTTCCTCGCCCGGCTCAAGAAGGGCGAGAAGGTCTCCACCGAAGACCTGCTCGAGCTCCAGAAGAGCGGACGCGGATAGTCCGACCGACCGTGTCGCTCCGCTCCGGCGTCGGGACGGTCGAGGCCGTTCTCTTCGACCTCGATGACGTGCTCGTGCCGTTCCACACCCCGAGGGCGTGGCAATGGGCCTGGAAACCCCAGGGGCCCCTCCTCGGCGAGCGGCGGGTCCGCTCCGCCGTCCGACGGTCCCTGAAGGCGTGGGACCATCGTCGGTGGCTCGGCGTGACCGGGAAGGGCCCCGCCCCCGACCTCGCCGCGCTCACGGAGCACCTCGGCGCGACGCTCGCGACGATCGCCGGGCACCCCCTGCCGCCCGACGAGACGGCGGCGGTCGTCCGTCGGATGCTCCGTCCGGCCGGCGAGGTCGAGCGCTACCCCGACGTGGGCCCGCTCCTGGAACGGCTCCGCGCGCAGTCCGTGAAGGTCGGCGTGGTGACGCCGCTCCCCGCCGAGAGCGCCATCTGGCTGCTGAAGCGCGGCGGATTCTCCCCCGCGCTGCTGGTCGGCTCCGGCGACGGCCCCACGCCGCCCGTCCCCGACCGCGCCGCGTTCCGGGCGGCGACGGCCGCCCTCGGCCCGGAGCCCCGGACCACCGCATTCGTGGGCGACCTCTTCTGGAGCGACGTCCGGGCCGCGGCCCGGGCCGGTCTGGTGCCGGTCCTGCTGGACCGGCACGACGCATGGCCGAACGTGCAGGGCGGGCGCGTCCCGACGCTCGGGGAGTTCGAAGCCGCACTTGCCGCCGGTCCGCTGCCGAGCGACGCGGAGCCGGGGGGGTCGGACCCCGGCCCGGACGGTCTCCCGGGACGGCGCGAACAAGAGCATTTATAGCGGGCGTTCGGTGCCCGCCTGCCGATGCGCTACGTGAAACTGGACCAGACCGAGCTCCGTCAGATCAAGGAGCTCTACGAGGGCGTGATGTCGCACGCCTGCCACGGCCTGTTCTTCAAGGAAGGGTCGGTCATCGGCGGCGATATGGCCGAGGAAGCGCTGAAGGACAAGGCGAAGTTCTTCGACCATGCCGGACGCATCTTGGTCGAACGCGGCTGGGTCGAGGAGGTCAAGTTCTCCGACCACGAGGTAATCGCGAAGGGGTCGATCGAGGTGGCCCCGAGCGACATCCCGACGTGCCACCGACTCCGTGGAATCCTTCGCGAGTTCTACGAACGTTTTAAGGGGGGGCGCGTTAAGTGTACAGAGGAGATGTGCACCAGCACCGGACAGACGGAGTGCCGGTTCCGCATCGAGGAGCTCTCCTAGGGGCCCGGGAATGATGGCGACCGGAAACGTCGGCGCAGTGATCAAGGACCTCAAGACGAGGATCGGCGGGATCGCCACCGCCCTCGTCTCGCGCGACGGTCTGGTGCTCTACGCGGACGTCCCCGCGGGCGTCTACACCGAGACGTTCGCGATCATGTGCGCCACGATCCTGGGAGCCGCCGCGACGGCGAACACGGAGTTGAACCGATCGCCGCCGGAGCGGATCGTCATCGAGGGGAACGACTCCAAGACGATTATCGTCGGCAGCGGCAAGAAGGCGCTGCTCGTCGCCGTGGTCGACCAGTCGAGCGACCTCGCGAAGGTCCTCGGCGAGGTCGTGAAGGTCGCCGAGCTGCTGAAGGCGAACTAGCGCGGCGGCGTCCGGCGCGGGTCCGACGCGCCCTCCGGGACCGCCGGCGTCAACCGTCGGGTCCTCCCGGTGAGCACCCGGGTGCCGTAGCCCGCGAACGCGGCCGCGAGCCGTGCCCACGCGATCGCTCCCTGTTGGCCCGTGAGGAGGCGGCGGACGCGGTACCGTCCCCACAGGCTGCCGTGCTTCTCGGTCAGCTGCTTGCGGCCGTACCCGTTCCAGAACGCCTGGTAGAGGAACCGCACGAACGTCGTCCGCATGTGGTGGTAGACGATCGCGTTCGGCTCGACCCGGATCGTGGCCCCGAGGCGGACCGCGCGCAGGTTGAGGTCGATGTCCTCCGCGGTCACGAAGCGAGGGTCGAACCCGCCGAGCCGCTCGAACCAGTCCCGCCGGTACGCGAGGTTGCAGCTCGGGTAGGTGACGTCGAACCCGCTCTGGATCAGCTCGACCCGCTCGAGCTGGCCGTACCGCGGCTTTCCGACGGTGATCGTTTGGCCGGCTACGATCGGGGCCTCCCGGAGTGCGTCGCGGATCCGCTCGAGCCACCGCGCGTCCGCGTAGCAGTCCCCATCGATGAACGCGAGCGCGTCGCCCTGCGACAACCGGGCGCCCTCGTTGCGACCGACCCCGCGGGACCCCCGCCGGCGGACGACCCGAAACGTCGCCGGCCAGCGTCGGGCGAACTCGCTCGCGATGTCGAACGTGCGATCCCGGCTCTCGGCGTCGAAGACGACGACCTCGAAGGGAGGCGCCTGGGAGACCAGGCTCTCGAGAAGCTGGCCGAGGTGGGCTTCCTCGTTGCGGACGGTGATGACTACCGAGATCCGGGCGTCCGAGGCGGGCTCATTTCCCAATGTCCATCACGACGACGTCCTTGACCGCGCGCATGCTCTTGAAGGGGAGCACCAGGCGGCCGCTCGCGTCGCTCTGGAAGAGGCGTTGCTCGACGTCCTCGCTCGGCGTGACCAAGACGTGGGCGATCCCCCCGGTCAGCGTGTCGACGACGAAGTTGTCGATGAGTCCCAGGATCTGCCCGTCGTTCGTCATCACGGTCTTGCCGCGGAGCTCGGTGAGGAACTTGCGCATGGAGGGAGCCTCGAGCGCCGATGGCGGGGGGCGGTATTTAATCGTTGGCGGACAGAGGAACCGCCCGGCGCGTCGTTCCGGCTATCGGTGGAACGCGTGCGTCGCGCGTGCCGAATTTTGGCGGCAATGCTTATATCGGGCACCCGGGTCGGAGGCGTCCCGCGCATGGCCCACCCAACTCGCAAGCAGAATCCGCAGCTCGCCCACGTGCTCGTCGAGCTCCGGCGCGCGGCGCGGACGCACCGGGCCCCGGTCTGGTCCGCGGTCGCGGACCGGCTCGAGCGGGCCCGTCACCACGTCGACCCGGTGAACGTCGGGCAGTTGGAGCGGCTCGCCGACGCCGAGGAGACCGTCGTCGTCCCCGGCAAGCTGCTCGCCCAGGGCCCGCTCTCGAAGAAGCTGACCGTGGCGGCGTTCTCCTACTCCGCCGAGGCTCGAACGAAGATCCACGCGGCCGGCGGGACGGCGCTGACCCTCTCCGAACTCGTGCAAGCGCGCCCTGACGGGGCCGGGGTGCGGATCCTTGCCTGACGCGCTTCCTCCCGCCTCCCCGACGGTCGTGGACGCGAGCGGCCTCGTGCTCGGCCGGGCGGCCAGCCTGATCGCGAAGCGGCTCCTGGCCGGCGAGTCGGTCGTCGTCGTGAACGCGGAGAAGAGTGTCGTCACCGGGGGCCACGCCCACGTGCTGGCCCACTACACGGCGGCCCGGGCCCGCGGGTCGAAGCGGACCGGCCCGCACTTCCCCCGGTACCCGGATCGGATCTTCCGTCGGACCGTCCGCGGGATGCTGCCGCACCTCAAGACCCGGGGGAAGGTCGCCCTCGACCGGCTCGAGGTCCACATCGGGGTCCCCGCCGAGCTCCGCAGCGCGCCGACCGTCTCCCTGGACGGCGCGAGGGCCCGCCCGACCCTGCGTCCCCCGATGACGCTCGCCGAGATTACCCGACTCCTGGGAGCCCACGTGTGAAGGCGCCCCAGGTGACCCTGGCGACGGGGAAGCGCAAGGCCGCGGTCGCGCGCGCGACCGTGCGCAAGGGACAGGGGCTGGTCCGCTACAACGACCGGCCGCTCGAGCTCGTCGAGCCCGAGCTGGTCCGGCAGAAGATCCAAGAGCCGCTCCTGATGGTCGGAGAGAAGGCGCGGCACCTCGACATCACCGTCCACACGCGGGGGGGCGGCGTGGTCGGGCAGGCGTCCGCCGCGCGCACGGCGGTCGCCCGCGGACTGATCGAGTGGCTCAAGGACGACGCCCTCCGCGAGACGTTCAAGCACTACGACCGGTCGCTGCTCGTCAACGACTCGCGTCGCAAGCTGCCGAAGCGGCCGGGCGGCCGCGGCGCCCGGAAGCGACGGCAGAAGTCGTACCGCTAGAGGGGAGGCGACCGACCGTGACGATGATGGTCCCCGTGCGGTGCTTCACCTGCGGGGCGGTGATCGGCCAGCACTGGGACGAGTACCGGGAGCGCACGAGCCGGGGCGAGGCCGCCGGCGAGGTGCTCGACCACCTCGGTCTCCATCGGTACTGCTGCCGCCGGATGCTGCTGACCCACGTCGACCTCCTGGACGAGGTCGGCCCCTACGGCTGAGCCGGGCGGGCCGCTCGGTCGAGGCGGGTCGTCGTCCGCCGATCGCGGGGAACGGGGAGCGCGACGCTCCGGTCGGCCCTATTCGTCCTCGTCGTCGTCGTCCGCCGACGGCCGGCGCGACGAAGACCGGTCCGTGCCGGACGAGCGCCCGCCCTTCCCGCCGCCCCGGCGCGCGGGCCGGCGGTACCACCAGATGAGCAGGACGATCACGACGACGACCGCCGCGACGACCGCGAGCACCTCGAGGAGCTCCGTCGTCGGGTTCGGCTTGACGGAGATCGACTGCGAGACCGTCCCCGTCCCGGCCGCGTTGTCCGGCCCGTACTCATTCACGGCGGTCGCGTTCGCGTAGAGGATGAAGTTCCCGGTGGTGCTCGGCGTCCAGGTGAGCTGGGCGCGGACCGTCTTGTTGTACGGCAGGCTGGGGATGATCCCGGTCGCGAACGAGGCGTTGTTGAGCACGCCGGGGCTCGTGTAGTTGTAGAAGACGACCGAGCCGGGGGACCCGCCGATGTAGCTCTTGCTACCGGTCCCGCTCGCCGAGAGCAGGTACCAGCTGACGGTCACGTTGTAGGCGATCGCCTTCGACCCCCCTCCGACGGTAATGTTCGTCCAGAACGTGTAGCTCGTCCCGGCGGTGAACGTCGTCGGGGCCGTCAGGTTCTCCGCGGCCATGATCGGACGGGTGGTCGAATTGACCGACACCGAGAGCGTCTGGGTCGTGTACGCGTGGTTGCCGTTCCGGTCCCAGACGGTCAGGTTGACCGTGTACTTCGTGTTCATCGGGTACAGGAAGTAGTACGGGTACGGCCGCACGGTCGTGGTGTTGTTCCCGAGGTGGATCGAGGTGTTCCCCGAATTCGTGATCAGCCAGTAGTACCGGACGACCGAGCCGTTGTTCGGGTCGGTCGTGTTCGCGGCGTTCAGCGAGACCTTCGCGGTCCCGTTGGTCCCCTCGATGACCCCGCTCCCCGAGATGACCTTCCCGGCGGAGTTCAGCAACGTGAACGCCGGCGACGGCGGCTGCGTGTCGTTGACCAGGATGACGATCCCCGTCTTCGCGGACTTCCCGGTCGCGGTCCAGACCGTCAGGGTCAGGTTGTACTGCCAGCCGAGGAACGGCACCTTGTTGCCGTTGATCAGCCCGGTCGTCAGGTACCGCCCGTTCCCGAGGAACTGCAGCGTGTAGTTCTGCCAGTAGTGGCCCCCGCTCGACGACGTGTAGTTCGCGACCGGGAGCTTGAACCCGCTCCCGACGACCGAGAACGTCGAGATCGCGAGGAGATTGGGCGTGGCGATCACGCTCGTCGTGGCGTTGAAGTGGAGGACCGTCGACCAATTGACGAAGAGGTACGGCGTGCCGTTCACGGTACGCAACTGATTGCCGGTGGCGTTCGACGTCACCCCCGCGATTGGGGCGGACGAGACGACGAACACGTGGAACCACGTGAAGTTCGTGATCTGCCCCGAGCTCGTGATCGTCACGGTCCCGTTGAAGAACGTCGCCCCCGAGGTGGCGGTGTACGTGTGGTAGGTCGTCGGCTTCGTGGTGTTCGTGCCGGAGCCGTCCCCGAAGGTCCACGCGAAGGCGGTACCGTTCGTCCCGGCGGGGTACGTCGAGTTCAGGGCGCTGAAGGTGATGTTCTGCCCGACCCCGACCACGACCGAGTAGTTACCGTGGGTCACGTTGAGGACGTTGAGCGTCGAGAACGCGAAGTTCGTCGACGTCACGTTGATGTTGGCGGTCAGGTTCCCCGCCTTCACGATCGTGAACTTCGCCGAGCCCGCGGTGTTCGCCGACGAGAGCGAGACGAGCGTGAACTTCGTCCACGTGCCGCCGGGCCCGTTGGCGACGAGCTGGGTCCGGGTCGGCGCCTGCGTGTCGGCCGCCAGGACGTAGCCCGCGGGCAGCTCCACCGTATAGTTGTAGGTGTCCCCGCTCACCGGGTGCTGGAATCCGAACGAGATCGAGTAGGTGGAGCTGTTCTTCGCCACCGTGCCGTTCAGGGTGAAGTTCTGGTACCACCCGTAGTTGATCGTCGCCGCGCTCCCGATCCCGCAGGTCGTCGTGCACGTCGAGCGGAACCCGACCACCTTCGGCGCGAGGGAGGAGTTCTCGGCGATGAAGCCCGTCGCGTTGACGAGAGTGTTCGCCTGGATCGCCGGGAAGAACGGACCGGAGCTGTTGACGAACTGCTCCACCTCCGCGAGGTCGGCCGCCGGGAAGTTCAGCGAGTGATTGTAGTCGAGCCCGAGCTGCGACCACAGCTGCCCGATCGTCACGTTCGGCAGGTACGCGAAGACCGAGTTGTTGCCGAGCGCGGCCAGGGTCCGGACGAGCAGCGTCCCGGTCCCGTTCGTGACGTTGAGCTCGGTGAAGTTGAGGTTCGTGGTGAAGTTGCCGACCTGGGCCGACGTCACCGGCCGCAGGTAGACGTCCCGGATCACCTTCGACGGCGCGGTGACCGTCAGCGGGAACGACGTCGTGCCGTACCCCACGGTCGAGAGGACCACGTCGAAGCTGCCAGGGTACGTCCCGAGCGCGTAGTAGCCGCCCGCGGGCGTCGTGGTCGTGTAGAGATTGGCGGTCGCCGCATCGTACAGGGTCGCGTTCCCGCCGTTCGGGACCGGCTTCGTCGGCGTCGCGGCGAGGTACGCCTTGCCCGTGACGAGGTAGCTCTGGAGCGACGGGTTGACCTTCGGCGGGGTCCGCGAGGAGATCGCGACCGGGGTCGTGTTGACGAGCGTCGGGCCCTGGGTGAACGTCGTCTGCAACGTCCAGTTGCCGAACGGCACCTTGAGGACGTACGTCCCGTTGATGTTCGTGATGTTGGTGACGAGCACGACGCCGGCGTACGACGGGGCAAGCAGCCGCACGGTCGCGCCGGGCTCCGGGATCCCCTGCGAGGAGACGTTGCCGGTCAGGGTCGAGTTGTACGGCAGGGTGTTCACGTTCGAGACGACCCACGGCGAGTACGTCGTCAGCTCCGTCGCGTTGAGGTACTGGTAGACCGGGTTCTGCTGCTGCGAGAGGATCGCGCACGGATTGCACCCGCCGAGCGTCAGGTTCGTCTGCGGGGGCACCCAGAGGCCCCACCAACCGGGGGCGAGCGCGCTCGAGGTGCCGGACGCCGTGAACGTGAACTG
>JASHVP010000042.1 GCA_030044475.1 Thermoplasmata archaeon
GTCCGCGATCGGC
Organism: Thermoplasmata archaeon; assembly: GCA_030044475.1. Lineage (GTDB taxonomy): Archaea > Thermoplasmatota > Thermoplasmata > Lutacidiplasmatales > UBA184 > Lutacidiplasma. Next base: position 14 of record JASHVP010000042.1, read on the forward strand.
TCGATCACCCACTCGGGGTCCGACGGCAGCGGCGTCCCCAGCCACCGGCCGCGCCGCGTGCACGGGCGGTCCCCGAACCAGTCGACGATCCCGCGGAGCTCCTCGCCGTACTCCGCGGGCCACGTGACCAGCTCCTCCAACCGCGCGCGGACCCGCGCCTTCCACCCGGGGTCGCCGTAGTGGAGGAACCACTGGTCGGGCACGCGGCGGATCACGACGGCGTGCCCGTTGCGACAGATCACCGGTTTCGAGAACTCCTGCAGCTCGAAGCTCGTGCCGGCGCGGACGAGGTCCGCGGCGACCTTCTCCCGCGCCTCCCGGACCAGGACTCCCTGCAGCTCGGGGACGGTCATCCGGCCCCGGACATACTCCAGGCGGTACAGCCGTTCGGTCGCGGCGGCCACGGCGTCGCGGTCGGCGAGCCCCCGCGCCCCGGTGGCCCGCAGGGCGCGGTCGGCCGGGGTTCCGGACCCCGCCATCAGCTCCCGGTCGGACGCCGAGAGCGGGGCGTCGGCCGGAATCTCGAGCAGGGGGGGCGGGGTCGCGAGCTGCGCCCGATGCTCGGGCGGCAGGTCCGCGATCGCCGCCGCGTCCGCGGGGGCGTGCGCCGGGACGCTCATGACGACCCCGGTCCCGATCTCCGGGTCGACCAGCGCGCTCTCCCAGATCGGCACCTCGGTCGACCCGAACGGGCTGCGGACCCGTCGCCCGCCGAGGTCCGACGCCGAGACCTCGTGCCCGATCGTGCCGCCGTGCTGCTCGACCAGCCGCTCGGCGGCCGGTCGTGCGACGAGGAACTGGCGGTTCGCGGCATGCCAGACGACGAGCGGAACGCCCGGAGCGACCCACAGATTGGTGACCCCGTAGACCGTCTCCGGCCGCAGCGTGGCGGCGAGGAGGAGGCGGCCATCGGCGAGCGAGAACGGGACGGTCGAGAACCGGACGACCTCCGCATCGCCGCCGGTCTCGAGGTCGGTCTCGGACGGGTCGACCGCGACCGGCCCGCACACGGGGCACACCGGAGCGTAGTGCGTCCCCCGCACCAGCGCGCCGCCGCGCTCCAGGGCCCGGAACTGCCACCGGACGAACGCCCGATAGTCGTCGTCGATCGTCGTCAGGTACGTCGTCTCGTCGACGAGGACGCCCAGCGACCGGAGGACGGCGCGGTACGTCTCGCCGAGGAACCGGGCGGCCGCCTCGGGCTCCTCGAGCCGGGGCCACTCGCTCTCGGGGACCCGCTCGGACGTGAGCTGCTGCACCGTCGCCGGGGCGCGATCCTTGACCTTCTGCGACCACTGCACCGCCGGCAGGCCGGACGCGTGGACCCCGAACGGGAACAGTACGGCGTCCCCGAGCATCCGGTGATACCGGTGCAGGGCGTCGAGATAGGCGAACGACCGGAGATGGCCGACGTGGAGGAAGCCGCTCGTCCCGGGATAGGCGATCAGCGCGTAGAACTTGCGACGGCCGGGAACGCGCTGGCCGGTCGCGAGCCCGGCGGTGCGCCACCGCTCCTGCCAATATCGGGCCCGGTCCGGCTCCATGCCCGCCGTTCGACACGGGCAGCCTATTTGAGGGATTCTCGGAAGCGGGCGTGGCCAGAGGAGCGGCTAAAGCGGAGGGCGGGGGTGGGGGAGGACGATGCGCATCATCGAGGTCTTCCACTCCGTCCAAGGGGAGGGACCCCTCACCGGCGTGCGGACGACGTTCGTCCGGACCGCGCGCTGCAACCTCCGCTGCGCGTGGTGCGACACGACCTACTCGTTCGGACCCGGAACGGAGCGTTCGATCGACTCGATCCTCCGCACCGTGGCGCGCCATCGGACGCGGAACGTCTGCCTCACGGGCGGGGAGCCGCTTCTCCAGCGGGAGGCGGTCCGGCTCGTGGAACGGCTCGAGGCGAAGGAGATCACGACCGTCATCGAGACGGGCGGCTCGCTCGACGTGGGGCCGTACGCCCGGTTTCCGCACGTCGTCCTCAGCGTCGACGTCAAGTGCCCATCGTCCCGGATGGAGGGGAGGAACCGCTGGTCGAACCTCCCGCTCCTCCGCGCTCAGGACGTGCTGAAGTTCGTCCTCCAGGACCGGCGCGACTACCTCTACGCGCGCCGCGTCGTCCGTCGGTATCCGGGTCCCGCGACGATCGTCTTCCAGCCGGTGTGGGGCACCGACGCCGGTCGGCTCGCCGACTGGGTCCTCGCCGACCGGCTCGACGTCCGGGTCCTGCTGCAGGAGCACAAGGTGCTCTGGGGGGACGTCCCCGGCCGCTAGGACCGGTCGACCGACTCGACCCCGGGTCGGAACGCTAAAGAGGGGCGGCCGCCCGTTCGCCGTATCCGACCATGGGGACCGCGAGTTCGCCGACGTCCCGGCTCGGCGGCCCGAGCGACATGCCGTTCGGCAAGGCCCGCGGCATGGTCTTCCCCCGCGTCGTGCTCGTGGGCCACGGGGTCCTGAACGACCTCGGCACGACGTGCCGGCAGTTCGACTTTCCGGCGCCGGGCGCGGTGATCACGGGGCCCCGGACCGCCGTCCTCGCGGGGAACCGCGCCACCGAGATCCTGAACGGCGACGGCTTCCACGCCACGACCGTGGTCGCGGGCGAGGCGACCGAGGAGGAGGTCGCCCGGGTCGCCGAGGTCGTACGCGCGGCGGGCGCCCGGTTCCTGATCGGAGCGGGCGGAGGCAGCAAGATCGACATCACGAAGGTGGTCGCCGACCGGCTGCGGATCCCGTTCGTGAGCCTGCCGACCTCGGCGGCCCATGACGGGATCTCGTCCCCCCGCGCCTCCCTGCATGGCTCCGGCGGCGTCACGAGCCAGACCGCCGCCGTCCCCGTCGGCGTGATCGCCGACACGGAGCTGATCGTCCAGGCCCCGTTCCGGCTGCTCGCCTCGGGGTGCGCGGACGTGATCTCGAACGTCACGGCGATCCTCGACTGGAAGCTCGCGGTCCGACTGCGCAACGAGGAGTTCTCGAGCACGGCGGCGACCCTGAGCGAGTACGCCGCGCAGGAGATCATCGACCACGCGACCGCGATCAAGCCGAACCTCGAGGAGTCGATCTGGATCGCGATCCGACCGATCCTCGTCGCGGGGATCTCGATGAGCGTCGCCGGGTCGTCGCGGCCGTGCTCCGGGAGCGAGCACCTGTTCAGCCACGCGCTCGACCGCGTCTCGGCGCACCCGAGCCTCCACGGGGAGCAATGCGGCGTCGGCGCGATCATGATGATGTACCTGCACGGCGGGGACTGGCGTCGGATCAAGACCGCGCTCGCCACGATCGGAGCCCCGACCACGGCCCGCGAGCTCGGGGTGACCGACGAGGAGGTCGTCCGGGCGCTGCAAATGGCGCACGCGATCCGTCCGGACCGGTACACGATCCTGGGCGACAACGGGCTCAGCCGCGAGGCCGCCGAACGGCTCGCCACGGTGACCGGGGTGGTGGGGTAGGGTGGCCGAGATCACGCTGCTCGCGGTCGGCGAGGCCAAGGCCGGCTACGAATTCGTCTACCAGGGCGGGGCCCCGGTCTGCCGGACCTGCCCGTACCGGCACGCGTGCCTCACCCTCGACGCCGGACGTCGCTACGAGGTCACCCGCGTCCGGGACGTCACCCACCCGTGCGCGCTCCAGGAGAGCGAAGCGGCGGTCGTCGAGGTGCGGCCCGTCGCCCGACCGCTCGTCGTCGACGCCCGCAGCGCGATCGTCGGCAGCACGCTCGAGGTCGCCCGGTACCCCTGCCGGCGGATCGACTGCCCCAACTGGTCCGTGTGCGCCGGGCCGCTCGCCCCGACGAAGCAACGGTTCCAGGTGCAGTCCGTCCGGGACGAGCCGGCGGAGTGCCGCATCGGCCGAACCTTGAAGCAGGTCGAGGCGCTGTAGGTCCGCCGTGCGCGGGGCTGTGGGGTAGCTACGGGCCCGAGGCCGAACCCTCGGTCCGCTCTACTGGTCCATCCTTCGGGCTTTGGGAGCCCGGGACCCCGATTCAAATTCGGGCAGCCCCATCCGACCGCGCGCGTTCCACGGTCACCGGGGCGCTCCCGGACCCGCCGGCGCGGCCTCGACCGGAGCGTCGGACGGCTCCGGCCCCTGGCTCCGTCGGAAGCGTCGGCGCACCCAGACCACGGCGAGGACCCCCGCCGCCACGACCCCGAGGAGGATCGCCAAGCCGGCGTCGGACGAGAGGCCGGCGAAGGAGAATCCCGGGGGGCGGGGCGGCGCGGAGAAGCGAACGTCGACCGGCACCGTGGTCCCGTTGACCGCGACGGAGCCATGGCTCGGCGACGGCGCGTATCCGTCCACGGCGTCGATCGCGTACGTGTAGCTGCCGTTCGACTCGAGGAACTCGATCGTCCCCCCGGTCGCGTTGGCCGTCGTCGGGTCGATGGTGACGGCCCAGTTCGTTCCGTTGGGGAGGCCGACCTCCGAGAAGGTGATGGCGAACAGCGAGGGCGCGACCGCGGAGAACGCCACGTTCTCCCGGAGATCGCGGCCGTTGACGGTCACGTTGCCGAACGTGGCCACCGGCCGGTAGCCGGGGACCGGGCCGATCCGGTAGGCGTACGTCCCGTTCGTCGCGGGAAATTCGAGGATCGGCCCGGTGTCGGCGAGGAAGTACGGCCCGAAGGAGACCGACCAGTTCGTCCCGTCGGGCAGCCCCTCCTCCACGAACGCGACCTCGTATTCGCCGAGGAGCGCGGCGAAGAACGTCACGTTGACCTCGGCCGGGGCTCCTTCGACCGTCACGTTCCCCGACAAGCTCGTCGGGCGGTACCCCTCGGGGGTGCCGACCGCGTAGGGGTAGGTCCCGTTCGGCTCCTGGAACACGAGGGTGCTCCCGGTCGCGTTCCGGATCGTTCCATTGAGCCAGATCGCCCACGGGACGCCGGCCGGCAACCCTCCCTCCGAAAAGACGACGGGATACTCGGGGGGAGGGAGCGCCTGGAAGGCGACGTCCTGGGTGACCGCGGAGTTGTCCACGGTGACGTTCCCGCGGGCCGGGGTCGCGGTGAACCCGGGGGGCGGGTCCACCGCGAAGCCATAGGTGCCATCCGAGAGCCCGAAGACCACGCTCGAGGTGTCCGACGTGCGCGTCGAGTTCCCGACCGTGACCGACCACGAGTCTCCCGTGGGGAGGCCGGTCTCGAGAAACTCCACGGGATCGATCGTCGGCGCGAAGCGCAGGAGCACGGTCACGTTCGCCCCCAGGATCGTGATCGTCCCGCCGGTCGAGGCGGCGAAGAATCCGGGGGGCGATCCGACACTGTAGTTGTAGATCCCGTCGGTCAGCGAGAAATTCAGCGAGCGGGCGGTGGACGCATGCACGACACCGCGGACGCTCACGTTCCACGAGACATTCCCGGACAACCCGGTCTCCTCGAACGTCAGAAGGTAGACCACGGGCGTGAACGTCACCGGGACCGTCACGTTCTCCGCGTCCACCTCCAGATCGCCGGAGCCGAGGTCGGAGGTGTACCCGAACTCCGGGAGGACGTCGTAGGAGAAGAGGCCCGTCGGCTCGGAAAAGTCGACGTACGACGAGGTCGAGGTCGCGAGGGTCCCGTTCAGCCGGACCGACCACGCGGTCCCGTTCGCGAGCCCGGCTTCTACGAAGGCGACCGTGTAGAGGTTCGGGGTGAACCCGATGGCCACCGTTACGTTCGAGGCGGAGAGGTTCACGGACCCGGCGGACGGGGAGGCGACGAACCCGGCGACGGGTCCGACGACGTACGAGTAATTCCCCGGGTCCGCCGGCACGCTCAAGTTCGCGGTTCCCCCCGCCGCGCGGACGCCGCCGACGGAGACCGACCAGTTCGTCCCCACCGGCAGGCCCCGCTCGTCGAACGTGGCGACGTACACCGGGACCGGCCGGAAGCTCACCGCGACGACCGAGGGCCCCCCCGCGACGGTTACGTTGCCGCTCTCCGGCGACGGCACCTCGCCGAGAAGGCGGGCGACCCGGAAGGAGTACGTCCCGTTCGGCGCGGAGAAGACGAGGGTCCGATGCGGGCCCGTACGGTTCAACGTCCGGAACGAGACCGTCCAGTTGGTGCCGGTCGGGAGCCCGCTCTCGGTGAACGCGACGCGGTAGAGCGTCCGGGCCGCGCTCAGACCCGTCCGCGGAGACGCCGCCGGGCCGGGGGTCGAGGAGCGTTCGGACCCGTGTCCCGGGGCAGCGGTCACCGAGGGGGCGCTCGCCAGGAGGAGGAGCGAGAGGGCCGCCGCCCAGCTCGCCGCCCGCGAGGAGGATGCGCGACCGCGCGAGGGCCTCGGGGGCATGGAGGACCGGAGCCGACTCCGGACGGAGGGGCCACCGGACGCGAATATTTACCCTGCGATGCGCGACGCTACCCCGATATAGAGGCCTCCGATCGGGAGAGCGGCGTGATGCACGGAGATTCGGCGAGGGAGACCGGGTGACCGCTCTTCGCGTCTCGGCCGTGGTGACCGCGCACGATCGACGCGAGTACCTGGCCGCGGCCGTGCGCTCGGCGATGGACGCGGGGGCGGACGAGGTCCTGGTCGTGCGGAACTTCTCGGACCCGCTGCCCGGCCTCGACGGACGCTTCCGGGAGATCCGATGCGACCGTGCGGAGACGAACGAGAAGGAGGCCGCCGGCGTCGAGGCCGCGCGGGGAGACGTCGTGGCGTTCCTCGACGACGACGACGTGTGGGAGCCGACGAAGGCGGCGTCGCTCCGCGACTGGTTCTCGTCGGAGCCGGATCTCGCGTACGCGAATCACGCCCTCCGACCGATCGGTGCCGACGGCCAGCCGGTCGGCGCCGCCCATCCGGAGATCTCCCGGCGCGATCCGCGGCGATTCGCGACGTGGGACGGGCGCGACTTCGACGAACTCGTCACGGGGATCTGGCCGGGGAACAACTCGTCGACCGTCGTGCGGCGCGCCTGGGCGACCGGCTGGTTGCCGACGTTCCGGGAAGCGGGCTGGGGGGCCGACTTGTTCTGGCTGTCCGTCGCGGTCTCCTCCGGCGCCCGGATCCGGATCGACCCGACGGTGCTCACGCGGCTGCGTCTGCACGATCGCAACATGTCCCATGCCCGCGGCTACGGGCCGGACGAATTCCGTCAGCACCACCGTACGTCCTGCGAGCGGTTCGCCCGGTCGCTCGGCGTGTTGGCCCGCGTGGCCCGGGAACGCTCGGGGCCCGACGCCTCGCCCACCCGGTGGCTTTCGCGGAAGGCGGGGTCGTTCGGGTTCCTCGCCGACCTGGAAGCCGGGCGCCATCCTCGCCGATCGGCCGCGCGGCTGCTCCGGGCCCGGGTGAATCCCGAGGATCGGGGGGTCGCCCAGGTCGCCCTGATCTCCCTGCTCGCCCCCTCCGAGGGCCGTCGGGCGCTCTATCGGTCGAGCCTGCGCCGGTGGCGGCTCGACGGGTGACTCGAGGGGGCCCCGCACGCCCCGAGGACAAGAGGTTAAGTCGCCCGGGCCGGCTGGGGCGGCCGAGGGACGGACGGTTCGGCCGGTCCGAAGGCGACGTGGCGCGGATTGGGGTCACCGGGGCGACCGGGTTCATCGGGGGCGCTCTGGTGCCGCGGCTCGCGGCCGCGGGCCACCAGCTCGTCCTGGTCGACAATCGGACCGGTCCCCTGCAGATCGCCTCGGACGAATTTCCGGTCCAGTCGGCGGACTTCGCGTCCGAGGAGGCCCTCCGTCCCCTGGTCCAGTGCGACGTCGTGCTCCATCTCGGCGCCGTCTCGGGCGTCATGGCCTGCGCGGAGGATCCGGACGGGAGCGCCCGGGTCAACGTCGCCGGGACCCGGGCGCTCGTCGCGGCCTGCCGCAAGTCGAAGGTCCCGGTCGCGTTCGCCAGCAGTTTCGCGGTCGTCGGACGGCCGGAGCGGCTCCCGGTGACCGAGACGACCCCGGCCCGTCCCACGCACGAATACGCTCGGCAGAAGGCCGCGGGGGAGGCGATCGTCGCCGCCCTCTCGGGCGCCGACGGGGCGGCCAGCGCGGTCCTGCGGATGAGCAACGTCTACGGGACGTACGAGCGGGACGGCCGCACGGTCGCGAAGGGGAACGTCATCAGTCGGTTCCTCGAGCAGGCCCGGTCGGGGCGGCTGTCCGTCAACTCCCCCGGGACTCAGGCGAGGGACTTCATCCATCTGGACGACGTCCTCCGCCATTGGGAGGCCGCCGCCGGGTTCCTGTTGCACGCCGCGCCCACCGACGCGGCGACGTTCTCGGTGGCGAGCGGCGAGTCGATGTCGGTCCTCGCGCTGGCCCGGCTCACCGCGGAACTGTGGGCGGAGGCGCGACCCGGGGACGCCCCGCTCCGCGTCGACGTCGTCGAGAACCCCCGTCAGGGGATCGAGCTCATCGACCCCGAGTTCGCGGTCGATCGAGCCGAGACCGAGCGTCGCCTCGGGCTCCGGTGCCGGCACGACGTCCGTGCGACGATCCGCGACCTGGTCCCGCCGACCGGGAACCGGCCCTGACGTGAGCGCGCCCGCGCCCGCCGACGGCCCGGCGGTGTCGGACCCGAGGCCGTGGTTCTCCGTGACGATGACGGTGCGCAACAACTCCGGCTCGATCGACGCGTCGCTCGCCAGCATTCTCCCCCAGTGCGCCGGGGCGGAGGTCGTGGTCGTCGACGCGCGGTCGACCGACGGAACGTCCGAGAAGCTCGCGGAATGGTCTCGGCGATATCCCGAGCTCCACGTTCGGACCGAGGCGTGCAATCGGGGGGTCGGCCGCAACCTCGCGGTGCGCCTCTCCGGGGCGCCGATCGTCCTCACGCAGATCGACGGGGACAACCGGTACGCCGACGGCGTCCTGTCCCTCCTCGCGGCGCGGGTCCGGGACGAGTCGACCACCGACCTCGCCTTCGCGGTCGGGCTCAACGACCAGGACCCGTCGGTGAGTCGGTTCTACGTGTGGCGCCGCGCCGCGTTCGAACGAGCGGGCGGGTACCCGGCCCGACAGGAGCGGGAAGACCCCCCGCTTCTGTTGGCGGCGTTCCGCGCGGGCCTGACGGTCCGTCGGTACGCCGTTCCGCACGTCGCGGACGACCTGAAGACGCGCCACGCGAGCCGGGCTCCGGCGACCGCGCCGTGGCGTCGCGGAGGCCACGCGATGCGGGCCGCCCGCCGATTCCGGGTGCTCGGATACTCCTATCCGGAGTTCCTCCGGCTCCTCCGTCTGACACGTCGCACCACGGCCCGGTTCGTGGCCGGCGTCGGGGTCGGGACGGTCGGGTACCTCGTCGGCGCGCTCCGTCGGGACGGCCCCGAGGTCCTCGAGCTCGAGCCGGAGGACCACGCCGTGCGCGAGGCCCGCGGGGGATCGGGCCCCGCCGGGGAGGGGGGATCCTGACGTCCGACGACGAGTCCGCGCCCGACCGTCCGCCGTCGGGGCGAGCGAGTCGCCCGGCGATCGCGGCGGCCGCGCTCTGGTGCGAGACCTGCGGCCGGACCACGACGCACCGCGTCCTCCGCGTCCAACCGATCCGGGGGTCCGGCGGCACGGTGCGCGGCCTCGCCCGGTGCCACGAGTGCCGCTGGACGCACCCGTTCGAGTCGTCGTCCCCGCGGGCGGTCTCGGTGACCTTGGTCCTCTCCGAGCTGGACCGCTCGGTCCGCCGTCCGTGGGCCGTGGCCGCCGACCAGAGGATCGTCGTCGGACAGCCGCTGCCGGGCGACGACGCCGGCGTCCGGGTTCGTCGGATCGACCGGCGCGACGGGGCCCCAGCGACCGAGGCCCTCGGCGCGGAGGTCGCGACCGTGTGGGCGACCACCCCCCGCGCGCCCGGGGTCCCGGTGTCGGTGGCCGAAGGGGGCCACACGTGGACCACGCGGCTGGAGGCCGCGCCCGACACCCGGCTCGAGGTCGGCGCCCGGTGGACGCTCGGAGGCCGGGTCTTGATGATCGTCGGACTCCGCGCTCACCGGCGCACCTGGAGAGCGCCCGGGGACGGATTCCCGCTCGCCGAGGTCGAACGGGTCTATGCGCGCCGGGCGGAGAGTCCGCCCGCCGGGAGGAGCGACTGGAGGAGCGAGCGGTCGAGCCCGAGGTCGTTCGCGAGGGCGACCTCGACCGCGGCGCGGTCCCGTTCCTCGCCAGGGGTCAGCAGGTATCGGACCTCGCCCCGCGACCGCAGGGACCGCTCGGGGGCGACCGTCCACCGGACGTCCGCCTCGTACTGGATCGGGCCGAGCGCGAGCTCGAGCGGGACGTCCCGGACGAAGTTCCGCGTCCCGTGGACGACCCAGGCCCCCCGGGCGACGAACTCCCCGGAAGCGCCGGCCTTGGAGACCTGATCCGCCTCGACCCAGAAGGCGGACGCGGCGGCGAGTCCGGCCCGCCAGGCCTTCGAGAACGCGACCGCCCACTGGGCGGCCTCCCCGACCGTCGCCTCGCCGATCGCCCCGGCGGGCGGCCGCTTGATCACCACGCTCGCCGCCCCCTGGAGGTCCGCGTGCATGTACCGGTCGCCGGGGCGAAGGTGGCGGCGCACCACCAGGTCGTTCGAAGACGCGTCCCGGCCGGCCACGGCGACGACCCCTTCGGAACTCACGAACCAGCGGTACTTCTCGAACCAATGCGGGCGGCGCGTTCTCGGCGCGACGGTGCCGGCGCCGCGGGGCGGGAGCGGCCGGGGGGCGGCCAGCGCCCGGTCGGTCTCCGCGAGGGCCGCCGTGGCCCCGTCCTGCTTCGCGGTGAGGCGCTTCGCCTCCTCGTACCAGGCCTGCGCCGACTGACGGGGACTTCGGGAGAGGAGGAGCTCCACCGTCCGCCCGTCGACGTCGACTCCCACCGTACGGGAGTCCGGCGCGACGCGACGAGCGACGGCCAGCCGGGCCTCCACCTCCGGGTAGTGCGCCAGGATCCAGTCGGCCGATCCGCGGGCCTCCTCGATCTCTCGGCCGAGCTGCGCGATGGCGGCCCGCTGGACGTCCCGCTGACGCTCCCGCTCCCGACGGGTCTCGGCCGCCGCGACCTCCGCGGGGCTCGGGGGTCGGATCGAGAGCCCTTCGAAGTATTCGCGGGCCGCCTGGGAGAACGTCGCCACCGGCTCCGGGCCGACTCCGTCGACCTTCGACCAGCGCACGGACGCGTACGGCGTCGCGTCGATCGCCTCACCGGCCCGTCGATAGACGAATCCGGACGGCGGGTCGCCGACGTCCGACCGAAGGGACGACATCGCCGCGTGCAGCCGGGGGCCGAGGTCCCGGGCGGCCGGGGAGGCGGACGCCGCCCCGTCCACGCCGAGGCGAGCGATCAGCTCCTCCGCGATCGGTCCGCCCAACGAGAGGCGTGCCGCGAGCGTGCTGGTCAGGTCGGTCCGCGACCGATCGAGCTCCGCGGTGACCTCCGCAGCCCCCAGGGACCACGGGTCCGCGCGCGCCGGAGGCCGCACGTACTCCGCGCCGATGCGCACCGAGCGGTGCGCCCACCGACGCGGGTGGGCGACGGCGGCGAGGGAGGTCCCGTGGACCACGACGAGGTTCCCGCTCCCGAACAGCTCGAGCGCGACGCGCAGACCGTCGGGGTCGTCGCCCCGAGTCATCTCCAATTCGAGCGTTCGCTCCCCCGCCGGGTCCACCACGCTCCGGAGGACCGCCCCCGTCAGCAACCGGCGGAGCTCCTTCGCGAACGGCGACAGCTCCGCCGCATGGTCGACCGGGTCCGGGACGACCGCCGCGAAGAGGCCCGGCACGAGCAGCAGCTCGCGGCGCCCCTCTCCCGGCACGCGCAACTGGAGCGACCATCCGCGGCCGACGAGGTCGAACGCCTTGTCGATCCGCGCCCGGACGAGGGACCGCAGCTCCCGTGCGACGGCGAGGGTGTCGAGGGACGTGAACCGGTCCTTCGCGGTCGGCTCGACCATCGTCCCCGCCGTCCGCGCGGACCGAGCCTCACGGCTTAAGGGTTGGTCGCGCTCCCCGGCCGTGTGACGGTCCCCGGTCCCCGCCCGGCGGACGCGTGGCGCTCGCGGGCTCGGGCCTTCTCCGAGCGGCAGATCCGCCCCCGGGCCGCCCAGATCGACCGGGACGACCGGGTCCCCGACGAGCTCGTCCGCTCGCTGGCGGCGGAGGGGTTCCTCGGCGTCGGCATCCCGGAGGAGTGGGGGGGTCAGGGCGGAGATGCGCGGACGCTGGTCGCGGTCCTGGAGGAGCTCTCCATCGGGTCCGCCGCCGTCGCCGTCCTCCTGGCCGTGCACGTCTCGGTCTGCGCGCAGCCGATCCTCGCCTGGGGTACGGAGGCGCAGCGACGTCAGTTCCTTCCGTCCCTCGCGCGCGGGGACGGGGTGGGCGCGTTCGCGCTCACCGAGCCGGACGCCGGCTCCGACACGGCCCGTCTCGCCACCCGGTATGCCCCGGACGGAGATGGGTTCGTCCTCCGGGGAACGAAGATGTTCACCTCGAATGCCGTCAGCGCGGGGGCGGTCCTGGTGTTCGCGACGCGCGATCGGGAGCGCGGGCACCGGGGCATCTCGGCGTTCGTCGTGCCGCCCGGAACCCCCGGCTTCTCGGTCGCCCAGCGGCTCGACAAGCTGGGGCTCCGGGGCAGTGAGACCACCGAGCTCGTCCTCGACCAAGTCCGGCTTCCCGCGGGAGCGCTCCTCGGGCCGGAAGGAGACGGGCTGAAGATCGCCCTGGGCGCCCTCACCGCCGGTCGCGTCGGGATCGCCGCGTGCGCGCTCGGCGTCGCCGAGGCGGCGTTCGAGGAGATGCGACGGGCCGTCCGCGCGGACGACGCCGACTGG